>JAOZTW010000049.1 GCA_029938985.1 Bacteroidales bacterium
AGCATTTTAATATTTCAAAAGTAACGAAGAAATTGATACTCATGAAAAACGCCAAAATTTGCACTTGAGAATTATACAAAGTTATTGCCCTTTTTCAAAGAGGCTTTATATTAGTTACTTTTGAAAAGCCGAATATTGACAGTTTGAAAAAAGGCATAACTATCTGTATATCGTAAAAAATATATTTAAATTTGCCAAAAAATGATTACACAACAAGACTTAATACAAAAACTTTACTATCTAATCGGCTTGCCTTTAGAAAACGAATGTGTTGAATTTAAAGAAGCTACTAATGATAGTTTTAAGACCGATAAGATAGGGAAATATTTTTCAGCACTTAGTAATGAAGCTAATCTTTTAAATAGCGATTTTGCATGGTTGCTTTTTGGTATTGAAGGCAAAATAACTAATACTGCACTACTTTTATTGGGAAAACCAGAAGCTAAAAGATTTTTGTTTCCAAATGCAAGAATTACTTATGTGTATATTAATTCGCAAGGATTAAAAGAAGATTACGAACAATTTGACCCTCCCTTTTTATTAGAACGCAACAATATTCTCAAGCGATTAAAACACAAAGATAGTAAATTTAAAATTTTACCCAATAATAATACATTAACACCTATTGAGGCGTATAGATACGACAATTGGGTAATTCTTGAGGCAATGAACAATTGTATTGCACACCAAGATTATTCCAAAAAAGAAAAAATTATTATTACAGAGAAGGCGAACTACGAATTAAAATTTAAAAACTCCAGTACGTTTTATTACGGAACAATAGAAGATTATATCTTTTTAGACGATTTTACACCTCCAAGATACAGAAATGCGTTTCTTGCCGAAGCAATGGAAAAAATAGGAATGTTAGACACTGTTAGCAAGGGAATTAAGCTAATGTTTAATATTCAAAAAGAAAAATACCTACCTCTACCCGAATATATTTTAAGTAGCTATGTTGAACTTACAATTTATGCAGATAATAAAAGTAATGAATATACTAATCAATTATTTATTAATAAAACAATAGATTTAGGAACAGTATTTTTAATGGACAAAAAACAAAAAAACTTTCCTATTGATGACAAAGATTATAAATATGTAATTATTTCGTTCTTAAATAAACAAAGACGGGCAGGACGAAATGATATTGATAACTTATTATTGACACAATTAGACGAAAATCTAACTAATGACAAGAAAAGAAAAAAAATAACGAATCTTTTATATAGTCTTTCAAAAGAAAATAAGATTAGAAACATATCTAACTCTACTAAGAAGCCTATTTGGGTTTTATCGTAAGCAAATAATTGCACAATACAAAAGACAGAAACCATTAACTGTTGATACAAAAGATAGAAACCATTAACTGTAGATACAAAAGACAGAAACTATGAGTTGTATATAAATGATAAAGTAAAGATATAAAAACGAAATACTAATATTATAATCAACCTAAAAAATTTCATGCAAAAAATAAAAATCATACTAATAATTTCTTTTATTATATTATCAACTAATGTTTTTTCGCAATCGGAAATATGGAAAATAAATGGAACGAAAATTATTACAGATACCCTACTTGTGGATACAAGCAACTATGTGCTTTACAAAAACAAACGAAACAAAACAAAGTATATAAGTAAAGATGACGTTTTTTCTGTTTCACAAAATAATCAAACAATCGTTTTTTATATTCCCGATACAATTCAAGATAGTTTTACTGTCGAACAAATGCAGGCTTATTTACAAGGAAAACACGATGGTTATAAACATAAATCTCCATTGTTTTTTTCGGGAGGAGTTTTGGTAGGACTATCAACTCCAATTGTTTTTCCTATTGCAGGTTTAAGTGGTGGTTTTATTGCTATTCCACCAGCACTTTATACTGTTGGTATTGGAATACCAAAAATTAAAGAAAAAAATATTAAAGTTCCAAGTGAATACAAAAACGATGAGAATTATATACTTGGTTATCAGACAGCAGCAAAAAAACGTAGAATAACTAACACAATAATTGGCTCTGTTGTAGGTCTAGCAGTAGGTGTAAGTGTCTCTTATTTTGTAATCGGTTATTAAAATTATTAGTTTTTTGGGCGTTTTTCACGAGTATCAATTTCTTTGTTACTTTTGAAATATTAAAATGCTCATTTACAAAGGTAAACTTTAATTCTAATATTTCAAAAAAGCCTTGAACTTGACACTCGTGAAAAACGCCTTCATTTTCACTTAAAAATTTTATTCTGAATATTTATCAATAATATTTTTAGGAAAATTGCGAGAAACGGGAATAATAAAATCTAAATTTGCAATATGCAAATTGTAATTTCGTGCATTTCCACTAATTTTTTCAACATTGTTAAAATTTACAATATACGAACGATGCGAACGTTTTATATTTTCAAAAATAATTAGTTGTTCCTTTATTTTTGTTAAAGAATTGCGGATAAGTTGTTTTTTTACATTCTCGTTTTCATAAAAATAGACACTTGCATAATTTCCTTCCGATTTTATACAAATTAGTTGGTCTAATTCAATACTTATATGTTCTTTTTTGTTTTCCGAAACAATTTTAATCTGTTTATTTTCAGATATTTTCTCCTTAAGTTGAATTTTATTCGTAATGTTTTCAGCTATTTCATTGTGTTTCTTACTCAAATATTTTTCGGAAAGTATTATAAGAATAATAGTTGGGAAAAAGCCAACTGAAATAGTGATAAATAAAAATGAAAATAAATTATGTTGCACAACAATTTCTTCTCCTACCAAAAAATTATATATCCAATTAAAAATTGCGATAGCCAAATGAATGAAAAAAATAGTTATTAAATTCTTTTTAACAGTCCAGTTGTCTGGGTTATGAAATTTTTTGAAAATTATTGGTGAAGCAAAAAAACGGAATAATAAAACAATTAATGTAATGAAAAAGAAGCCAGATATTAAAACAGGTTTATAATATTGAATATCGTCTAAACCGAATGGCTGGAAGATCATTAAAAAAAGAAATATAAATAACGAAAATACTAAAGAAATAACTATTCTATGAGTTTTCTTTTCTATATATGGAAATGGTTTGTTTAATTGTTCTTTTATCATTTTGGTTTTTTTGTTTATTTTTTTAGTTTGCCTTAACTCATATCTGCAAAGATAGTGGGAATATTTTAGAAAGTGAAAAATATATGACTTATTTTTAATTTAAAATTTTTAAAATCTTGATATAATTATACAGGCAATTGTAAAAGTTGAAGGCAAGAGAGTTGTTCGTGAAGCTAAGTCGGGAGTAGGTTAAACATGATTTGTTCTGATGATGAAAAAAGGATAACCCCTACAAAATAGTTGGTATGCTAAATTTTATTTTATGACTGAAAAGTCGGGAAAACTTTTCAGTAATATTAAAAACATACAATTTGCTGGAGACAAGGCATGCCCTGTCTTTACAACATATTTTGAATATAAAATTGACATAAAAAATCTACGCATTTGTATTTATTTTATGGCTACCCACGTAAAGTTAGACAATTTTAAATTCAACACTTGCCAACGTGCCGATAGGTACTTGTTAACGTGTTGCTCCGATTTTCAGTACAGTCCAACTTTACGTGGATAGTCTATTTTATTAATATACAGAATAGTTGGACGTTTTTTTGTTTAAATACTAAAATACTGATTAATAAAAATCAAGAGGATTGTTTAACGTTGTGTGTATCAGATAAATATTGCAAAAAAGTTTTCCCGACCTTTCTGTTTATGAGTATTCTAAATCATTACAAAATGGAATTTATTTTAGTAGAAACACAAAAACACAAACAAATTTTTCTGTCTATTTCTCGTAAAGTTTATATAAATATTCCTCAATATAGGGTGGGGGAGGAGGAAATTGTTTCTGAGTTTATTTATAAAACAACTAAATATAATAATAATATAAAATTGTTTCGTTTCACAGAGATTGCTGTTTTACCAGAATACCGAAAAAAAAGAGTTGAACTTGCACTGATAATTAAATTGATGGAGTATTTGAAAAAAAATAATTATACAGATTGCGAAGGTGGTTTTATTTTTGAAGAAAACAGAGACAGCATAAATCTTTCAACAAGATTTGCTGCAAGAGTATTTAATACAAATGTTAAGCCTCACAAACGATATGCTATTTTTGAAGATACATTGTTGTAATTAATGGAAAAGTAAAAATAAATAACAACAACCTATTAATGTATTTTGCCCATTAAAAAAATTAATATTAACCAATGTAATGTTTACGTTACATTGGTCGTTTCTTCAAAAATTTAGCCAAAAAAACATTTTTTTCAAAAAAAATTATTTCCTTTGATTTTTTTTTCTTATGTTTGCACCAAAGATTAAAACACTTAATTATGATAAATCAAAGATTAGAGCAAAAACTATTACAAAAACTTTCTCCACAACAAATCCAATTAATTAAACTGTTGGAAGTGCCTGTAATGGAATTAGAACAAAGAATAATGAAAGAAATAGAAGAAAATCCTGTACTTGAAGAAGGGATTTCAGAAGACCCTTATGATAGCGAATTAGAATCTAACAACGAAGACGAAAAAGAAACTGAATACGAGGAAGAGTTTTCAGTTGACGACTACATTGAAGACGACGAAATACCTACATACAAGCTTACATCGAACAACTATGCCGCAGAAAAAGACAGTATGGATGGCACATATTCAGAAAGTTCGTCGTTTAGAGAACACATGCTTGTGCAACTAAATCTTTTGAATTTAACAAAAGAAGAACAAAGTATTGCTGAATATATTATTGGAAATATTGATGATACTGGCTATTTGAGACGTGAGCTTGAATCTATAGTAAACGATATGGTATTTTCTCAAAATATTTTTATAGAGGATAAAACAGCAGAAAAAGTTTTGAGAATAATTCAAAAATTTGACCCACCTGGAATAGGAGCAAGAAATCTACAAGAATGTTTGTTGCTACAAATCAGGTATAAATTGCGAACAACAAGAAAGGATAAAAAAATTCTCAAATTGTGTTATATAGTTATAAATGATTACTTTGAGGAGTTTTCAAAAAAACATTATGATAAAATATTGAACAAATTAAATATGGATAGGCAAGATTTGAAACTTATTGTAGAAGAGGTTTTAAAACTTAATCCAAAACCAGGAAATTCTTATACACACCGTTTCAAAAAAAATTCGCAACAAATTACTCCAGATTTTTTACTTCACGAAGTAAACAACGAAATAGTGTTGAGCTTAAATTCTCCACATATTCCTCCGTTACACATAAATAGTACTTACGAAAATATGCTAAAAGCATATAGCGAAAAAAATAAAAGACACACTAAGAAGGAAAAAGATACAATAACATTTGTTAAACAAAAATTGGATTCTGCCAAGTGGTTTATTGATGCAATAAAACAACGGCAAAATACATTATTATTAACTATGCACGCAATATTGACTTATCAAAAAAAATATTTTGCCACAGGCGACGAAATAAAATTGAAACCAATGATACTCAAAGACATTGCTAAAAAAACTAATTTAGATATTTCAACAATATCTCGTGTGGCAAATAGCAAATATATTCAAACACAGTTCGGGATTTTTCCTTTAAAATATTTTTTCTCCGAAGGGATAGAAACAAATGAAGGTGTTGAAGTGTCAACAAGAGAAATTAAAAAAATTCTAAAACAAGCAATTGAAAAAGAAAATAAGAAAAAACCTCTTACAGACGAAAAATTAGCAAAAATACTTCAAGACAAGGGCTATAAAATTGCCAGAAGAACTGTTGCAAAATACCGTGAACAAATGAATATTTTGGTTGCACGGCTTAGAAAAGAGCTGTAAGGCATATTAAAAACGCCACTATTTTTAATATTCCCAAAGGTCTTGTTCGTATTGAAATATTTTTTTTTTAATACGTTCTCCTTCTAATAATGCTTCTAAGCCAATTTCATAATTGCCTATTGTACGGTTGTATGGATTGGACTCCATGTATATAAAGCTGGAGAAATATCTTTTTTGAAAAATATCATCGTAAGTTAAATTACTTACATCTGTATTTGCACTATATACTGGACTTTTGGCAAGTAGAGATCTTATTTCAGGGTAATGTATCCAAAATACTTTTGAATATCTTGGCATTAGGTGGTCTGGGTCGATGTCATCGTCAAAAAATTCACGAACAGGACAAAATCCAATAATTCTTACATCTAATACGGAACGTTGCTTGTCAAAAAACCATAATTCTTTTACAAGATACGACGTTATTTCTTCTGACACATAGGGTTGTGGAACTGTAACAGTATCATAACCTTCGAGAACAGCAATTAGTAATATTTCTTCTTTTGCTCCCATTACATTATTAACTTCGTCTTGTTTTAAAATTAAATCAAATTCTTTGCCAGCATCGCTTATTGTTGCTTTGTATGCTGTTAATCCCTTATTTTCAATACCATCTAAAATAACATCTATTAAACTCTTTTTTTCTCCTATCGGACGTATTGGTTCATACAAAATATGATTTTTTTTTTCTTTTAACTCAATTCTTCTCCAAACAATTTTAGACCACATCACATCTGCTTCTCGCACATATTGATACGGCATTGCAACATCGTTTTTACTATGAATTTCTTCATAAGGAAGTCCCATTACTGTTGAATTTTGCGAAAAGTTCGTTTTTGGCAATAAAAACAAAATGAGAAGAATTATGAGTATAACAAAATTTTTCATTTACATTAATTTGAACAGTGTTAAATTATGTAGCTACTATTCTTTGTGTTGAAAATTATTACATTAAGGCTTAGTAGCTCATAATAAGTGAAAAAGAAAAAATAACTAAGCCCAATCTATTTGTTTATTTTGCCCTTTTAAAAATTTAAAAAATATCATTAAATAGCTAGATATTTGCAGATTTGTTTAAATACTAGAACAAAAAAAAACGGCGTATCCTGGAGTTACTTATTATTTCATTTTCACTAAGGTTTTTATACGCCTTGTTAAAAACTGAAAAGACTTGTAATTTATTCTTACAAGTCTTTTGATTTATTAAAATATATAACAATAAAATAATAGGTTTTTTTTAAATTTTCAAAAGTAAAACAAAAATTGGCGTTTTTCACGAGTGTCAAGTTCAAGGCTTTTTTGAAAAATTAGAATTAAAGTTTACCTTTGTAAATGAGCATTTTAATTTTTCATTTTCACTAACAATTTTAATACTCCCACAAATCTTGCTCAAAGTTAAATATTCTTTCCTTAACTCTATCTGCTTCCAAAAGACATTCTAATCCTGATTCATAAAGTGCAATTGAACGATTATACGGATTTGATTGTTGATAAATAAAACTTGAAAAATATCTTTTTTGAAAAATATCATCGTAAGTTAAGTTCTTTACGTCGGTGTGTGCACTATAAACTTGATTTTTAGCAAGAATTGGTCTTAATTCAGGGTAATGTATCCAGAATACTTTTGAGTATCTTGGATTTTTATGATCTGGATCTGTAATTTCGTCATAAAATTTACGAATAGGACATATTCCAATTATTCTAACATCAAGAACAGAACGTTGTTTGTCAAAAAACCATAGTTCTTTAACAAGATAAGAATCAATTTCTTCGGAGGCATATGGTTCAGGTATATATACAGTATCAGGATTTCCATCTGGGTCGTAAGTAACACTCGTTATTATTTTTGCACCCATTTTTTCGTTTATAGCAGTCTCTTTCATTATATGACTAAATTCACTTCCTGCATCACTTATTTTTGCTTCAAAAGCTGTTAGACCTTTATTTTCAATACCATCAAGAATAACATCAATTAAACTTTTGTCTGCTCCAATAGGTTTGATTGGCTCGTATAAAATATGATTTCTTTTTTCTGTCATCTCTATGCGTCGCCAAATAATTTTTGACCACATAACATCTGCTTCACGTACATATTGATAAGGCATTGCAATATCATTTTTTGAATGAATCTCCTCGTAAGGAAGTCCCATAACTGTTGAACCTTGCGAAAATAAGTTTGGTGATATTATCATAGATAAAAACACAAGGATAGACAAACTCAGTAATTTTTTCATAATTATAGTTTTTAAAATATATTGATTAATTATTAATGATAGGTATTATTAAACTTGTTTATTAAGTGAAAATGAAAAAATAATTAACTCCAACCTACTTGTTTATCTTGCCCTTTTAAAAATTAAAGAAGTTATTAAATAGCTCGCTATTTGCAGATTATTAAATTATTAAAAGAACAAAAAAACGGCGTATCCTGGAGTTACTTATTATTTCATTTTCACATAACAAAAAAAAAGAAGAATTAATAGTTGTTATTATTAAAACTTCTTTTTTATAAAAATATTGTAATCCTAAGAAAAATATGTTAATAATTTATCTTAAAGTAAAGATCAAACTTCCTAATTCTCTAATCGAACCATCTGGAGCTCGAGCTTTAATATTCTCAAAGATAACTTTATCGCCTCTACTTAAATCTCTAATAAGACCTTTTTGTTTTGCCGTAATTTGAGTTGATGATGATTTTGCTGTTTCAACAAATCCACCTTTAATTATTGTAACATCAAAGCCTGTAACAGGGAATTTAAGGTCAAAAAGAAAGTTGTCTAATTCTGCAATCACATAATTTTGTGCAACAAGTTCACCTTTTGATATGCTACCTCCTCTTTTGCCACCTACACTTGGTGTTGGACTGGGTACTGTTTTACAACGGAATTTTTTAGTACCAAGTCTTGAGCCATCGGCACTAACAGTAATAGTAACATCTCCTGCTTTTTTAACCTTTACCATATATGCTCCATTACTACCACTAATACTTCCACTTGATATTGAAGCTTGTATATCTCCTTTTACTCCAGAAGCACTAATTTCTACTGGATTATTAACACCTATGTAAAATACATTCATTTTTGTAGGTGAAACAGCAAAAGAAGGAACTACTACTTGGTATTTACTTTCAAATGGAAAAGCTTCATAAGCACCAGATGGCATTTTCATATCTATAAATCCATAAATACTTTTTATACCAGGAGCCCCTGTACTTCCATTTAAAATACCTTTTCCATGTTTAATTTGGCTTGTATCCATTGGTGTTAAAGTCTTCTTATATTCTGTATATTTTGTAGAATCATAAGGAGCACTTAGCATGTAGATAACTGGATCTTTTGTAGATTCTGATGCTGCTATAAAAATCTCGGCAGAATATGGTTCTCCAACAGCTACATAACTTGTAGGTGCACTAATTATACCCTCAATGGCATCAAAATTAAAAGTGTCAGCTCCAATAGAACTTAACAGATAAGTAAGTGTGTTTGATTCTGCGTTTCTAACATCTGATTGCATTTTTGTCATCAATGTAGTAACAGCAATTAAAGGCAAGTGGTCAAAGTTTGCCGTAGCCCAGTCAATAAACTCACCAGGTACATTCGAACTTTCCACATCGTCTGTGTTCAATATAGAGTTAAAATTTGAAGCCATACTTGTGTCTCCGCCTACACTTTCTATTAGAAATTCGCGGTATTCATTTATAGCCTTTTTCAGTTCTTCTCCTCCTCCTTCAAATATCATAATTTGTCCTCCTACACTACTATTATCTTTTTTTTGGATATTACTTGGATCGCCCGCTTCGCCATCTGCTGTTTTAACCATTTTTAGTTTAAGATTACCTATCATTTCTATCAGCTTGTCGCTTTCGCTCAGAACCAAATCTGCTTTCTCTCTTAAAGGTTTTACTTTTACTGGATTTTCTATTTCTGCAGAAACAAACCTGTTGTAAGAGTCTGCTATTTTTCCTTCAACACTTTCTGTTGTTGTTTTTAAACTCTCATCAATTAAAATGAAAGCATTAAGGATTTCTGCAGAAACGTTTAGGGCAAGTAGTGCGGTTAACACGAGATACATCATGTTAATCATCTTCTGCCTTGGGGATGTTTTTCCATGTCCCATAATTTATATAAGTTTTAAATATTAATAATTATATTATTTATTAAACATTAACGTTCATTGCTGTAAGCATATTTCCGTAAACATTGTTAAGAGCTTCAAGTCTTTCTCCAAGTTTGGCAACTTCACTGTTGTATTTTTTAGAGAATTCAGCCGACTGTTGTATATCTTTTATCATATCTTCTAAGTTTGCATCGTCTAATTGCATTTCAAATATTGCATTTACTGCTGAAAGGTTCTTGTTCAACGAGCCAATATTGTTGTTATATGTATCATTACCCTCTGCCACTGAACCAAAGTCTATATTCATAGAATCCGTTAGTTTTTGATACGCATTTGTAACGCTATCATTACCTTCAGCAACCTTTTGTGAAGTTTTACTATAAGCATCAGCTAAATTTTCAACAGAAAAATTCAAATTTTCTGACGATTTACTTAATGTGTCAGTAGATTGATTAAATGTGTTTGAAAGATTGTTTACTGATTGCGAAGCATCTTTTAAATTGTTTGCAAATTCGTTTGTTGCAACAGTAGTGTCCTCTAAATTTTTCAAGTTAGATACATTATCGTTTAAGTTGCTAATTCCTGTTGCAAATTTATCAAAAATACCTTTTTCGCCAGCTTTGTCAAGCATGTCATTAAATTTAGTTATTGCTTCACTTGAAGCTCCTCCTCCACCACTACTTACTAATTCATGCGTTTCCTTTTTTGTAGTTGCTACTCCAAGTCCGCCATCGTCTCCATGAATACCTGCTAATTCTGGATATGCAAGTGTCCAATCTAAATCTTCATGTAATGGTTCAAAAGCAGATACAACAAATATAAATGCCTCTGTTAATAGACCAATTACTAACATTGCTGTTGCACCTGGCCAGTGAGTAATTTTAAATAAAGCTCCTACGATTACTACTGCTGCACCCAATCCGTATAACTTCCCCATGAACAGCTTCATTCCGCGTGAATCCATAAATTCATTGAAACCCATAATTCTTAATTTTTAATAATAGTTAGTAAATAAAATTGTTTTTTTGAAAACATAAAAGTAAAATTTTTTATTTTAAAACCAAAACTTTTTTCAAAAAAAACTTATACAATTGCTTTATCAAATTATGTTCCATTTTTTGAAAAATTGAAAAAAAAAAATAGTTCATAATTTAAAGTCTTGAAATTGAGATAATTAGTTTAGATTTATTGCAATAAAAAAACCGCTATTGCGGTTCTTTTATTATTAAAATTACAAAATAAAATATTTTGAAATTTTGAAATTTGTGTGTTTAGTAAGTTTTATTATTGCTAAATCATTATTCATTTCAAAACTTGTTAGTCAATATTATTCCAACCTTGCGATTCTCTACCAAGATATGTACGTACACATCTAAAACCAATAAACGATTTTGTTGTATCTTGGTATTCATAAGATCTTGTACCACATTGTAAGTAATATCCAATATCTTTCCAAGAACCACCTCTAATTACTTTTCTCTTTTTAACTGGTTTGTCTTTTTTGGTCGCATTGTATTTATAATCTGGATTTATATCATGTGTAAAAGTATAACTTGCATCATCAAAAGCTCCTGATGTCCATTCTGAAACATTACCTGCCATATCATATAGTCCCCATTCGTTTGGATCGTAAGATGCTACAGATATTGTTCTGTTTGCATGGTCAACTCCGTAACGTCCTCTTAGTGGCTTAAAGTTAGCAAGGAAACAACCAGAGCTACTTCTTGTATAAGGTCCACCCCAAGGATACATTGATACTTTTAATCCGCCTCTTGCTGCATATTCCCATTCGGCTTCTGTTGGTAAACGCCAGTCTTCAAATGGTGGTTGTCCTTCTTTTGAAGTATAATACAACATAATGTTTGTTCGCCATATTGAGAAAGCGTTTGCTTGGTGCCAGTTTACTCCTACCAGTGGGTATTCGTCGTAAGCAGGATGCCAGAAATATTTTCTTGTAATTGGTTCATTGTAAGAATATGTGTAATCAGACATCCAAACTAATGTGTCAGGATAAATTGGTACTCTTCCGTGTTGAACCAACTGGTCTCTTCCTTTAAATTCTTTCGGTACTCCGTAGTTATCATAATCATAATCAATAATATTTCCTTCGTAGTGTCCTTGTGGAAAATCGCCAGTTCCTCCAAGATTGTCTTCATAAACATAAGCATTTGTTCTTTTAGCTGCCTGCGATAGGTCTAACCAATAATACTCGTAAGAAAGTTTTCTTGTATCAATTTCTTTTTTCCCATGAGTACGGTCTTGTTTAGAATAATACATATCTTTAACAGCATCTTTTACAGCGTCATCTTTACTACCCCATACATCTTTTGCTTTCTTCATATTAAGATAACATTCGTCTAAATCGGTGTTGTCATAAAATTCTGGGTCTAAACCCATTTTATCAGCCTCAGAGTCTGTAAGTAATTTGAAATCTTCTATTTGAGCTTTAACACAAAGTCTTAAACCTATTGAGTCTCGTACCCAATATACAAATTGACGATATTCATTATTAGTGATTTCTGTAATATCCATCCAGAATGCGTCAATGGTAACTGTTTTTGGTTTTGAATTTATTGCAAAAGGTACGTCTTGGTCGTTCGGACCCATTTGGAAATTTCCTTGAGGAATAAACACCATGCCATGTGGGTCTGGCTCAAACCAATCATCTCTTCCTTGTACTCCAGTTAATTCTCCTTTGTCCGAATTACAGCTTGCTAAAACGGCGATTAACAACATTGGAATAAAAATTTTATTTAAATTTTTCATAATTTTGTATTAATTTATTTATTGCTGATTTTATATTTATTGATAATTAGTTTTTAAAAGTCTTTTACATCTCCGTGTCTGCTAAAATCTGGATTTTGTCCTAATGAAAAACAAAAACCTACATACGCTTCAAAAGTACCAGTACTTACAGTTCGTATCCTTGAAAGTGTTAAATCGTATGAAAGTCCGATTTTTAAGTTATTGAAAACTGATGTTCCTGCAAAAAACACAAAAGCATCTTCATTTCTATAAGTAACGCCTGTCCAAAATTTTTTATTGTATAAAAGCATAACATTAATATCGGGTTGAACAGAAACACCATCTGATTTTAATAACAAAGAAGGAGTCAAATCTATAAACGCATTTGCAAGTTGAATATTGTATGCAACAGTACCGTAGTAGTGATTAGTAAGGAATATTTCACTTGCACTTCCTCCAGTATTTTCTGTTTCAAAATTAAATTTTGGTCTTATTAAATGTGATGAGGAAAAGCCAATAGATAAGTTATTTACACGATAAAACAATCCGCTTCCCATATCAAAAACCAACCTTCTTGAGTCTTTTGTTAAAATATCTTCTGTTTGATCAGGAAAACTCCAAGTAGGGTCAAATAATTTATTAAAAACACCTAAGTCAATTCCTACACTTATTGTACCTAAGCCAATATCTCTGTGATAAGCAAACATTCCTGTGGCATTAAAATTTTGTACAAAACCTACTCTATCATCAAGTATTTTTAGTCCCACACCTCCTTTATGTCCTAATAGCTTTACATTAGAATCTACTGTTAATAAATTAGTTAAAGGAGCACCTTCATAAGTCATCCATTGCTGATGGCTAACTAAATTTATACACACCTCATCGTTCATTCCAGCATAAGCTGGATTAAAAACAACATTATTAAACATGTAATGACTAATTTGTGCGTCTTGTTGTGCAAAAGCAATATTTATCAAAAAAAGAAGCGATAATATGGAAACAGTTTTTTTCATTTTTAGGTTTGATTAATAACGGCAAATAAAATAAAATATTTTAAGTAAAACAAGCTTTCTAATAATATGAATTAATTTTTTTTTATGTATAAGTTCACATAACGCTGTATGTTAATAATATAAAAATTTATTTTTTTATAATAATGGTTGTTCTCATGTCATTTAATTGTAGTATTTTAGTTGTCTATTGTTTAGTTTATTCTTTTTTTGATTAATAAAAAGATTTGAATTCAAATAATTTCCCTTTATTAATTTGTTTTACAAAAGTTAAACCATCTTTTTATGTTTATTCACTCCAATGATAAGTATTTGCATTAATTTTTAATAAATTCAAAATTTTATCTATCACAGTTTTAATTATTTCTTCAATTGATTGAGGTTTTGAATAAAACGAAGGTGATGCTGGACAAATTTTTGCTCCAGCGAGCATTACTTTTTGCATATTTTCTAAGTGGATAAGATTGTATGGCATTTCTCTTGGTACAATTATTAAATTTTTACTCTCTTTCAACATTACATCGGCTGCTCTAATAATCAAGTTATCAGATATTCCATTTGCTATTTTTGCAAGTGTACCCATTGAACAAGGACAAACAACCATGCTGTTGTAAGTAGATGAGCCAGAGGCAAATGGAGCAAAATAGTCGTTAAAATCATATACTTTAAAAGGTAATAGAGTTTTATCTAATTTTCCAATTTCATAAGTCCATACATCTTTTGCATTATTTGAAAAAACAATAGCAACATCATCTATTTGATTTTTATATTTATATAGAGTGTTAATTAAACTTTTACTGTAAATAGCACCGCTTGCTCCTGTTATAGCAACAATTATTTTTTTCATTAATAATAAGAATTTTTTTTATTTATCTAAAAGTTTATTTGCTTTCTAAATAGGTGATTTTATTTGTAGCAAAATTCATTTAGAAAGTTTTACTAATAATCTTTGAGATTTACTTATATTTGATATTATTTTTACTTTGGTATTACAAAATTAGTATTTTTTCAATATATTGATTTGTTATTTCTAATTTTTTCGCAATTGTTTCATTATCTAATCTTTCAATAAATTTTAATTTCATTATTTTCGAGTCAATTTCTGCTTTTTGTCTTTTTAATTTTTCTTCATTTTTTTCGTGTTCTGCTTTTTGT
>JAOZTW010000050.1 GCA_029938985.1 Bacteroidales bacterium
ATTGGCAATATAGCCCTATTTTTTATTAACCAACACTGTTATGTAGGGACTACCATTACTTGGGTTAGCACTTGCTACAATATTTGTAACACTCTGGGAGTACAAACTGCCTGCTATCATTATTATTAATGATAAAATAAAAAGTAATTTTTTCGTGATTTTATTGGTTTAAAATTTTTATTAGTTTTAAAAAAAGTAAAAGTAATGTTTTTTATTTATTTTATAAAATTATTTTTAATTTTATGTTATTATTTGTGTTAAATTCATACAATTTATAAGTGTTTTATACCTTATATATTTCTATAAATATATTTTGCACTTCTGGTGCAAAATAAAATAAAACCTCAATTGTCTATAAGTCCCTTGATATATATCTGCTACAATCCAATATTATAATTATTAACAGGTTACGGACTTAACCATGATGTGGGAGCTTCCTCCATTTTAATATGCCTCACTATGTAGAGACGGCACGGCAAGTGCGTCTCAAACCGAATACAAATCATGTTTACTACTTAATTCAGACTTGGTCGCACAGACAACGCCCTTGCCTACAACTTTTCAACCCACAGATTAATTGTATCAAGACTTAAAATATTTTTAAAAATCATAAGAACTTTTTTATTTAAAAATAAATTTATAAATTTGTGAAATTTCTTATTATCTGAATTGTGTAATAATGTTTGAAAAAATAATGTTTGTCGCAGATTTGTTAAAAAACTAAAAGAACAAAAAAACGACATATTCTGGAGTTACTTATTATTTCATTTTCACTTAAACATATTTACTCAATTTATATATAAGTAGATAGCTATACTAATAAAGACAAATTAAGGCACATAATATGCCTAAAATAATTTGTCAAAAATTAACTTTATTTTAATATTATGGAATACAGAATTGAACATGACACAATGGGAGAAGTTAAAGTTCCTGCTTCAAAATATTGGGGAGCACAAACAGAACGGTCAAGAAACAACTTTAAAATTGGTGCGTCAGCAAGTATGCCCATCGAAATTATTAAAGCTTTTGGATATTTGAAAAAAGCCGCAGCCCACACCAACAACCAACTTGGTGTTTTGTCGGACGAAAAAAGAGATTTGATTTCAAGCGTTTGCGACGAAATTACGGCAGGAAAATTAGACGAACAATTTCCTCTTGTTATTTGGCAAACAGGCTCTGGCACACAATCAAATATGAATGTAAACGAGGTTGTATCAAACCGTTCGCATGTGTTACAAGGCAACAAACTTGGAGAAGGCGAAAAATTTATACACCCCAACGATGATGTAAACAAATCGCAATCGTCTAACGACACTTTTCCAACAGCTATGCACATTGCGGCATACAAAATGTTGGTAGAAACAACAATACCTGGAATAGAATTGCTAAAAAATACTTTGTCTGCTAAAGTAGAAGATTTTAAAGATGTAGTAAAAATTGGACGTACTCACTGGATGGACGCTACTCCGCTAACTTTGGGACAAGAATTTTCGGCTTATGTTTCTCAGTTAGAACACGGTTTGAAAACAATAAATTCTACACTTGCACATCTTTCAGAACTTGCTCTTGGCGGAACGGCAGTTGGCACAGGAATAAACACACCAAAAGGATATGCCGAACTGGTAGCCAAAAAAATAGCTGGCTTCACTGGCTTGCCTTTCATTACTGGTGAAAATAAGTTTGAAGGACTTGCGGCACACGATGCTATAGTAGAAGCATCGGGAGCATTAAAAACTGTGGCTGTCAGCCTTATGAAAATTACAAACGATATTAGAGTGTTAGCATCTGGTCCTCGTTGTGGAATTGGCGAAATTATTATTCCATCTAACGAACCTGGGTCTTCTATTATGCCAGGAAAAGTTAATCCTACCCAAGTAGAAGCTATTACAATGGTTTGTGCTCAGGTGGTTGGTAACGATGTTGCAATTACTACAGGTGGCATGAATGGTCATTTTGAATTAAATGTATTTAAACCCGTAATGATAGCAAATTTCTTGCAATCAGCTCGTTTGCTTGGCGATGCTTGTGTGTCGTTTAACAACAACTTGGCCGTTGGTATTGAACCAAACTATGCAAGAATAGAAGCAAATCTTGAAAATTCACTGATGCTTGTAACTGCTCTAAATACTCACATTGGATACGAAAAAGCTGCCAAAATAGCTAAAAAAGCTCATAAAGAGGACTCTACTCTTAGAAAAGCAGCTATTGAACTTGGCTACCTAACCGATGAACAATTTACAGAATGGGTACAACCTAAAAAAATGATTGGTAGCTTAGAATAATAAGTGAAAAAGAAAAATAATTTTTTAAATTTTAAAATCTTTATTAATCTGTTGTAACAGTGTTATCTGTGTTTCTGTAATTGCAAAAATAGGAACACATATAATACTGATTATACTTATTTTCTCTGATTTTTATTATTACATATTTTTTGGAAAGAAATTTGTATTATTAGTGAAAATAATAATTAACAATTTAAACATGTTCTTTTTGCTTTTACCTTCTTCAATAAAAATGCAAATATCTTGATATTATTATATTTATTGAATTGTTAAAAACAAAAATAACTTCATTTAAATTTGTCAATTATTTAATTTAATATGCCTAATCTGAAAAGTCGGGAAAACTTTTTTTGTAATATTTATCTTTCATATTTTTACAGAAATAAGCAATTTGCTTGATTTTTCATGTCTATTTTATATGCAATATATGTTGTATAGCTAAGGCATGCCTTGTCTATACGGCAAATTGAACAACAAATTATATGTTTTTATATTGCAGAAAAGTTTTCCAGACTTTACAGTACTATTGTATTTTAACTTTTAATTTTTAACTTAATGCTATCTACAAAAAAAATTATAGCACCATTTACAATACTAATAATATTAACTTCAATATTTTTATTGTTATTTTTTACTTCCTCAAAACACATAAAAAGCTATACACAAGCAGAAAAAGCAATTGTTGATATAAAAATTAATTTTGAAAATCTATTGAAATTTCAAGATTATCAACTTGCAAATGAAACACACGAAGATTTTTCTATTGTTGTTTTGAAAGAAACGGAGTCTTTGAAAACAAAAATCAACAATTTTGAAGACATAGTTTACAATAAGAGAATAAAAAATGATGCAAAAAATATTTTTAAACAAATTCAAGAACATAATTCTGTTATTAATACTCTTTTTATAAGTATAAATAAAAATGAATTAGAAAAAATTTCGGAACATAAAACAAAACTTGTAATAATAAATCAAAATATTGAAAATGATATTAATTCTCTAAGTTCTAATTTTCATACAAATAACAAATTACATAAATTAATTCAAACAATTTTAGTTCTTGTTTTTACTATTCTATTGTTGGCAACTTGTTTTTATCTGTTTTATAGCCTTAAAAAACAACATATTACTCCAATAAATAAAATAATTTCGGAATTTGAAAAAGGAATTGACAATAAATTTATTGATAAATTTGAACTTCCAAAAATTGAGAATAACGAACGTATGAATTCTCTTGTGGAGAAAATTAATATTACCATTACTGCAATAAAAAAAGATGTTGTAAAAAATAAAAAAGAGACCGAACGATTTAAAAATCAGTTTGAATATCTTCAGTTTTCTAACGAAATAGGAAAATTTATTCTCTCTAAATTAACAGTAGAAAAGATAATTATAGATGTTTACAACGAACTTGGTATTATTTTTCCAATGAATACTTTTTCAATAGGACTTTTAGAAAAAGAAAAAGGTTTACTAAGAGTATGGAAAATTAATGCAATAAATAATAGAATTCAACGATTTACCGAAAATTTAGAAACCGACGAAAGCATGTCTTTACTAAGTTTAAAGAGTAGTAAAGAAATATTTATTAAAGATTTTAACAAAGAACATAAAAAATATAGAATAAAGACTTCAAGTTCTATAAGCTTAAATAAATCAATGATTTATCTACCACTTGTATCATTAACAGACCGTACAATTGGCGTGCTATCAGTAAAAGCAAAAAAACGAAATACCTACCATGATTATCATTTAGAAATATTTAGAAATCTTGCTATATATATTGTTACGGCCTTAGAAAACAGTAAAGTATATAAACAATTAGAAGACCAAAAAATAGAAATAAGCGAACGCAACGAAGAGCTAAATCAACAAAGGGAAGAGATAATAAATATAAACGAAAATATTACTGTTCAAAAAGAAAAATTGGAAAATGCTTTAAAAGATATTGAACTTTTAAGTAAAATAGGACAGGACATTACCGCAAAAATAGATATTTCGGAAATCACAAATATTGTTCACCAAAATTTAGAAAAACTAATAGATGCTACATATTTTGGTATTGGTATTTATGATGGAGTTTCTGAACTGAAATTTAAAAATGTTATAGAAAGAAAACATGTACTTTCTGAAATAACAATAAGTATAAATGAACATCATTCAGTTGCAGCTTATTGTTTTAATAATTTTAAAGAAATTTTAATTAATGATATTGAAAAAGATTACAAACAATACATTAAAAAATTACCATATCCTATTCATGGCGAAATGACCAATTCATTGATTTACTTGCCACTCGCCTCGAAAGGCGAAAAATTAGGAGTGTTAACTGTGCAATCGTACAAAAAAAATGCTTATACAGAACATGATTTATTTATTCTAAAATCATTGGCAAGTTATGTTTCAATAGCTCTTTCTAATGCCAATGCTTTTGAGGTAATAGAAAAAAATCAAAGTGAAATACAAATGCTTGCCAACGAATTAGAAAAACAATTTGGAGAGTTGCAAAAGTCAGAAGATAAGATGACTAACATAATAAACTTTGTGCCAGATCCTCTTATGGTTTTAGATAATAATGGAAAACTCGTTGTTTGGAATAAAAGCATGGAAAAACTTACAGGAATTTTATCAAAAGATATTTTGGGAGTAAAAAATTATGAATATTCACTTGCTTTTTATGATGAAAGACGACCAATGCTTGCCGATTTACTACTAAAACCTACCGAGAAATTTGAAGAGCAATATAGTTCAATAAACGAATCGGAAGGTGCTATTTCGGGACAGGCGTATGTTCCTAAATTGAATAAATATTTATGGGGAAGTGCTGGCTTACTATATGATTCGCAAGGAAATATATTGGGAGTAATTCAAGTTTCAAAAGATATAACCAAAAGAGTAGCACAAAATGATAAAATAAAAGAAGCCAATAAACTACTCTCAAAACAAAAAGATGAAATAGAGATTCAGAAAGAAGAAATACTTACCAAACAGGTAGAACTACACGAAATTGTTGAAGAATTAAAGGTAACAAATAATATTATTGAAGATAAAAATAAGGATTTAGAACGACTTTCGCTTGTGGCAAGTAAAACCGACAATGCTGTAATTATTATGGATAATCAAGCAAATATTACTTGGGTTAATAAAAGTTTTACCGATTTTTATGGATATTCCAAAAATCAATTTACAAACCATAGGGGCAGAAATTGGCTTGATGCAAGTTACAATCCTGATATAATAAATATAATGCGAAAAACTGTTGAGACAAAAAAATCATCGGTTTATATTAGTAAAATCAAAAAAAGTGCTTTTACAACAAAATGGGTACAAACAACATTTACACCTATTTATGACGAACAAAAAATATTAAAAAACTTTATAGCTGTTCAAACCGATATTTCGGAAACGAAAGAGGCAGAAAAAGAAATAGCAACACAAAATAAAAAAATAAGACACAGTATTAAATACGCTCGCCGAATACAATCAGCGGTTTTACCTCAAAAAAGATTTATAGAACGTACTCTTGCAGAGCATTTTATATTGTACAAACCAAGAGATATTGTAAGTGGCGACTTTTACTGGATTGCTCGTAAAAAAACTAAAATATTGATAACAGCAGCCGACTGCACAGGGCATGGTGTTCCTGGTGCGTTTATGAGTATGCTTGGTATTTCGTACCTAAATGAAATTGCAAATAATATTTTCGAAAAAAACGGTACTAATGGCTTGCAGGCAGGAAAAATACTTAATCAACTTAGAAACGAGGTTATAAAATCTCTTCATCAAAAACGAAACACAGAAACAAAAGACGGAATAGACCTTGCTCTTTGTGTTTTTGATTTAGATACTCAAAAAATGCAATATGCTGGAGCAAACAATCCTCTTTATGTAATTAGAAAAAGAAACAAACCAAAATTAGAAATAGACGATATTGATTTACGATTAACAGAAAATGAAGAGGCAATTTTGTATGAAATAAAAGCAGATAAAAAACCTATTGGAATAGGTCGTAATTATACTGAAAAATTTAGAAACAAGGAATTTAGAGTACAAAAAGGAGATTGTGTTTACATGTTTTCAGATGGATATATTGACCAGTTTGGAGGAAACAAAGGAAGGAAATATTTATCTGCTAATTTTAGAAAACTGTTGTTGAAAATTTATCAAAAACCAATGCAGGAACAGCATAGAATATTAGATAGCACCATTAAAGATTGGATGAATTATCCGCAAGCTAATGGGAAATCATATAGTCAGATTGACGATATTCTTGTTGTGGGTTTACGATTTTAACCTTTTCTTAACTTAGATAATATTTTTTTACTTCTTGTAAGGACAAAAAATATTTATATAAAAAAACAATTGTAATTTACGACTGTAAATAAGTACTTTAAAATTATTTTTTTTAAATATTCAAAAAAATATTCAAATATTTAATATTTTATTCAAAAAAATGTAACTTTGTATCGTTTTTGGATTAACATTTGATTCATTTTAAAATTAAAAAATAAAATATGAATATTTGGAGAAAAATTTCTAATTTTGGAATAGACACAAAAATGTCTAATTTGCAACAACGACAGGTTGTTCTTACTAATCAAATTAGTGTAATACTCGGATTTATTGTATTTGTAATTATGCTTTTGTTGCTTATAAAATTACAAGTATATGCAAATGCAATAATAATGTTTTTTGCTATAATTATTTTGTTTTCGACTCCCTTTATTAATAGAATGGGGTTTACAAACATCTCAAAATTAATAGTTTCTATTGTAATACCTTTATTTGTTACTGTTGCGTCTACTTATGGTAAAATAGTATCAGAAGAAGCACGTGATATTGTTTTTTACCTTGCTCCCCGAATTTTTATAATTGCTTCTCTTGTAGTTCCTTTGGTATTAATAGATTATAGAAATAAAACATATTTTTTCTCGGCTCTTGCTATTTATTTTATCACACTTGTTGTTTATAGCAAAATCCAAACTCTTGCAGGAGTTGGAATAGAACATGCTAATATAAATCCTAAAATGTATTTTCTTGCAACCTCTATTTCAATTTTTGCTTTTCTGGTGCTTGTAGTAAGTTTTATTTTTTTGCAAAAGCAAAATATTAAATACGAACTTGATTTACAACAACAAAATATAACACTAAAAGAACAAAAGTTAAAAATAGCAAATGCTTTTGAAGAACTTCAAGCATCGGAGGAAGAATTGCGACAAAACACTGAAGAATTACATACACTAAATGAGAATTTGAGAGAAATAAATGTGTTGATACTTGAAAAAAATACTTCACTGGAACATAAGAATAATGAAATAGAGGAACAAGCACAACTTATTAAAAGTAGTATTAATTATGCCAAAAATATTCAAAATGCTATTTTACCAAACTGGGATGCAATAAGCACTGTTTTTGAAAATTTTATTATATACAAACCAAAAGATATTGTTTCGGGTGATTTTATTTGGTATTTTTACAATAAAACTGAAAATTCAAACTATTTATCGGTGGTGGATTGTACGGGGCATGGTATTCCTGGTGCTTTTCTTTCCATTGTTTCAAGTCGTTTGTTGCACAAAATAATTGTTGAATATAATATTCTTAACCCAAACGATATTCTAACAACTTTACATATAGAACTATGTAAAGCACTTAAACAATCGGAATCTAAAAATAATGATGGGCTTGATATCAGTTTTTGCAAAATAAATAAAACGTTAGATGGAGTGAAAATTGAATTTTCTGGTGCAAAACTTCCTGTTTATTATTATAAAAAAACAGAAAAAGAAATTGTTAGAATAAAAGGCAATGCAAAACATATTGGAGGGATTAAAACATCGAAAAGTAAAGAAAATTTTACAGTCAAAGCATTTTCTTTACAAAAAGCCGACATGCTATATTTGGCAACAGACGGATTTATTGATCAAAATAATGTGGAAAGAAAAAGGTTTGGGACAAACCATTTTTTAAGAACTTTGACTGAAATAGCAGAAGAACCTTTAAAAGAACAAAAAGATATTTTGGAAAATAAACTGACAAACTGGCAAAAAGACTGCCTACAAAGAGATGATATTACATTAATTGGATTGAAAATTTAGGAATGATTCAATGATTCATTGAACCAATGTATCATTATTTATTTTGAGTTGCATATCCAATACCAGAAATAAAAGTTTCTTGTCCAAAAAATTCATTATTACCAGCAAACCAGATTTTATAAACATTGCTATCCAAAACAACTGTTGGAGAACGAATTTCATAATTTTTCCAATCTTCGTTGTTGTTAGTAAAAAAGTTATATTCTTTTTCCCCAAAGTAAAATCCATCTCTGCTTGTTGCATGCGTTAAAGCTACCTGCTGCCAATCTTTTTTATTTTGATATTGAAGTATATCATAAAACAAATGTATTGTTCCTAAGGAATCTACAAGGGGGAAAGGGGTAGAATAACCTACAAAATATTTATCTATCGGATAGTAGTCTGTTTGTGTTAAAAGAATTTCAATTTCATCAAATCCATTGCTATTATAATTTTCAAATTCTCTTCCATCGCTTGAAATAGCAAGAGCAATACCTTGCTGATACTTTCTTACATCTGTGTATCCTTCACGCTGTTTTGTGGTGGCATAATAGAGATAGAATTTGTTATTATAATAAATAACTCCAGGTTCCGAAACACTATAATACCCCCATTTTTCTGCATCTTCGTGAAATGTAAGTATGGGGTTTTCAGGGTCTTTATACCAAAATTTACCATCGCTTGATGTGGCATGTCCTATTGAAAATTTACGAGGAGAATAACCAGATTTGAGAGCACAATAATATAAATGATATGTACCATCTACTTTTACAACCGAAGGAGATTCAACCTGCAGGTCGTCCCAGTTTCCAGGGGGTCCAGGTTCTAAAACTGCATTTGTATCAATTTCCCAAGCAATGCCATCGGTTGAAGTTGCATAATATAGTTTTGAATAGTCATTCAAAACTCCAGTTTTGCCCGTCAACCACATTTTGTATTTTTCACCCTCTTTTATCACACAAGGATTATCCCATATCAAATCCAAACTATTAGTAGAAACAGATATTATAGGATTGTTTGAATATTCTATCCACTCTGAGGGCTGTTGTTCAACCGTATATTCATCGCAAGAAGCAAAAATAAACATAACAATTGCTATAAAAACTATATATTTCATTAATTAAGAATTAAGAATTAGGAATTAAAAATTGGTTTACACCTTAAAATTTCTAATTATAATTAACAAAGATAAAAAAAAATTATAAAATAAGTTTTTTTTTGAAAAAATAAAAATAATAATGATAGACATCCGAAAAAAAACTATATGAGCCTTCTTTTTTTATTTCTACTGAATTTCTACTGAATTTCATTTTATTTTTGATAAAACGGCTTCCAAAAAAGGTCGTGCATATTTCAGCCCTTCTGTTTTGATTATAAAATTCCAGAGAGGTTCAAATTTTTTCCAACCTGCCGTATATGATAAATGTTTTATTTTATGTTTCAGTGTTTTATGCTGCATTGCGGCCTTGTAAATTGATTTGTATTTGTAAAATTCCTTATAGGCATAATCGTAACCCAGTTTTAAATCTTTTGGAGATATATTTTTTGTCTTAAAAACAACATGTCTTGTGTCGTATAAATCCCAATTTTTTGTTAAAATTCGTCCTGCCTTTTCCATTTGTTCATAAAATTTTGTTTCAGGATAAGGTGTTGCAATATGAAATGTAGCAGTCGTAATGCCTTTACTAACTGCCCAGTCCACAGTTCTTTTAAACACATCTTGATTATCACTATCCAGACCAAAAACAAAACTTGCATTAATCATTACACCATTGTCGTGTAAACGTTTTATTGCCAAATCATAATCCTTTCCAATATTATGAAATTTATTACTTTGTTTTAAATTACCATTATTCAATGTTTCAAATCCTACAAATAAACTTCTCAAACCTGCTTTTGTTGCTTTTTCCAACAAATCTCCATTTATTACCGTTTCCACAGTTGCTGCTCCTTGAAAAACTCTGTTCATACCATTCATTCCTTCAAATAATTCTGATGCAAATCGCTTGTTTGCAAACAAATGATCATCAAGAAAATATAGATGTTTGCCTGGTAGCTTTTCAATTTCATTAAGAGCTTCGTCCACTCGCTGAGTGTAAAATGATTTACCTCCTTTAAAAAATGCGTCTTTATAACAAAAATCACAACTATGAGGACAGCCACGAGTTACTGATATTGAATTAGGTACAAAATACTTGTGTCGTTTTATCAAATCTCTTCTTATTGGCAAAAGTCCTTGTATTGTTCGTTCTTTTGAAAAATATATTTTTTTTGGTTTTTTATTTCTAAAATCTTTAAGGAACTCAGGAAAACTTTGTTCTGCTGGTCCCAAAAATATACTATCGGCATGAGGCGAAGCCTCGTTTGGTAACGAGGTTACATGCAAACCTCCAAGAATTACATAACAGCCCTTACTACGATAAAAATCTGCAATTTTATATGCTCTAAAAGCATTTGTAATATATACTTGTATTACTACTAAATCGGGTTTATCATCATAATTTAGTTCCTCCACATGTTCGTCCACCAAAACAATTTCATCGCTTGACCATAAAAAAGATGCGAGAGTAGCAAGTCCAAGCGGAGGAAATAAAGAATATTTAATTGGTCGCCAGAACGGACTTTTAGCTTCTGTTAAAGCTGGTAAAATCATTTTAACTTTCATCTTTAATTAGTTTTATTGTCCAAAATATTATGTTTAAAAGTACACCCAACAAAATTGTAACCATCCATGTAGTTTGATGTTTAAAAGGAAAAATAATAATATGTGCAATATCGTATATCATTGAAAATGGATTGTTTACAATATCCCAGCTGTTCCATCTAAGAAATCGTCCAAGATAAACTCCAAAACTACTGAGAAACATAAT
Organism: Bacteroidales bacterium; assembly: GCA_029938985.1. GTDB lineage: Bacteria > Bacteroidota > Bacteroidia > Bacteroidales > JAOZQN01 > JAOZQN01. The sequence goes on from JAOZTW010000050.1 coordinate 11,233, forward strand.
TGCAATCATAACTAAATTTATAAGTTTGGGATTAAAGTATTTTGATAATATTTTTTTCACATCAAAAAGACTTATCAATCCGAGCAACAAACCTGTGCTTGCAAACGAAAGCACCATAAATAAGTCGTACCAAATTATCCTATAATTAGTAAATCTAAGATGAATAATATCTGTTAAAATATATATAGTATTTGGAAAAAAAAGCAACCAAATAGGAAATAGTAGAATTAGGACATAAGGTTTTTGAGTTTTTGGAAACAGTACCATAATAGAGGTTAACGCCCAAGGTATGAATGCTAAAAATAAATTCCAATTTAGAAAAAAATACATACTATCATTCATTCTGTTTTGCCTAAAAACTGTTAGGGCTAAACAAAATATTGCCACAAAAAAAAGGAAAATACTCAATGAAACGCGTCTGGTTTTAATTAGTTTTTTTATCATTTTATTATTATTTAAAAATTGTTATTATATTATTATGTTGTAAAACTTTATTTTTTTAGGTATATTTCATTAATGGGTACTCCTAAAAACCCAAAATTTGGTGTTTTGGAAAAAATAAGTTCCATTTTTTTGTTAAAAAAGCAAAAAAACTCTTTAAGGTTATTCAAACTTTTAAAGGATTTTTTGAATTAAAATAAATCCTTAAAGAGTTTATTTTAAGGTGTAAACCAATTCTTAATTCTTAATTTTTAATTCCTAATTGCCACCATTTAGTTCCAAAAATTATTTACAGTTACTTTGGTTTTCATTTTTTTTCGTTTAAATATAAATGAAAATAATTCATTTATCCAAACTTTTCTACCAATTTTATAGTACCATCTCATTGCTCTTCTCAAACTTTTATCATTATGAAACAACAATCTTTTTAAAGCAATAGGTCTTATTTGCATAATTACTTCTATCAATTTTACGAGCAAAAAAACTATCCAAGGTTTTAAATATTTTGTTGATAAAACCTGATGTTTATAATCCCATTTTTCTTGATTTGGCTCTACAATTGTTTTATCTTTTATTGAATTAAAATATGGAGTCCACTTGTGAGGAGTTACATACAAAAGTTGTATTTGGTCTGGGTCATAAATTAATAATTGTTTTAAGCTGTTGAAATAATTTTTCAATTTTTCATCAGTAAACCCAACAACATAAGTTGCCATTGATAAAATATTATGTTTTCGCAAAAGCTCAATAGCAATTTTATCCGTTATTTTAGTACTTGATTTTTTTATTTGTTTTAAAACAACTTCGTCATAATTTTCTATGCCAAGTAGCAATCGCTCAAATCCTGCTTTTTTATACAAATGCAAAATATCGTGGTCTCTTGCAATATTATCTGCTCTACACGACCCAACAAGAATAAGTGGTACATTTTCTGCAATCAATGCAGTTAAAAACTGCTTCCACACTTTCTTGTTTGATGTTGGATTTTCGTCTGCAAAGTTAATAACCTCAACACCATACTTGTGATACAACATACTTAATTCTTTTGCAAATTTAATTGGATTTCTATGTCTCCATTTTTGCCAAAAAATACTTTGTCCACAATAACTACAAGGAAAAGGACAACCTCTTGAAAATTGGACTACAACTGCCTTTCTATCACTCCAATAACTATAATAATTATTATCCAAAAATTCCCATGCTACTCTGTATTTATCCAAATTTTCAATTATTTTTGCAGGTTTAGTTTTTATAACTTTATTATTTTTATTAAAAGCAATTCCGTTTACTTCTGTTAATGAAATATTGTTTTCTATTGCAAAAATTAATTTTGTTATAATTCCCTCAGCTTCACCACATACTATAATATCTACATTAGTATTTTTATTGAGAATATTCTCCCAATGAAATGTAGGATAAACGCCACCAATAATTATTTTCATTTTTGGTAATTCTAATTTTATTAAGTTGGCTATTTTTGAGATTACTGGCTGTACCGAAGAAGAACCAGAATGCCCCATTAAAACAGCATCTGGCAAATATTCAATTACTTGACTCACAATTTTTTCCAATTCTAAATTAGAATAATCTGCATCTAATAACTTCACATCATGTCCTGCGTCTATTAGTGGTCCTCCAATTGACAACAATCCCAAAGGTGGTAAATGTTCTTTGGGAATTCTACTCCCAATTGCTTGATGTGGTGGATTAATTAATAAAATTTTCATATACACTATATTAAAAAGCACTTTGCATTACAAAGTTGATTACTAAAAAAAACAACTAACGTTATTTATAAATTTTTTGGTGTTTTTTAAATAGAAGGAGTAAATATTTGATTTATTATAGTTTAAAAATCGTATAAAAAGGTTAATAAATTGATGATTAGATTTTTTTCTTCCAAAAGAATAATCAATCAAAAGTTCAAATATTAAATTCATTAAAACCCTTTAATCAAATTTTCAAGAGCTGTGAGATGTGTTTTAAAAGCATTTTTTCCAATTTGGGTTGCCGTATAAACTGTTTTTGGTTTTCTGCCAACAAATTTTTTTTCAACCTCAATATATTTCACTTTCTCAAGCGATTTTAGATGACTTGCCAAATTTCCATCTGTTAATTCCAACACCTCCTTAAGGGTGTTAAAATCAACTTTTTGATTTGCCATCAACACAGACATAATTCCCAGTCGTACACGACTTTCAAAAGTTTTATTTATATTTAGTATTATATTTTTCAATATTATAATTTTAATTACAAATACTCAATTTATTTTATTAAGTTGAAAAACTTAATATTTTCTTGATAATCAGAGATATTTAAGATTTTCTATTTTCGTATTTAAAATAAATTATAGCTCCATAAATTATGTGCAGTACTCCAAAACCAATAGCCCAAAATAACAAACTATAGTTGGCAAACAATCCAGTAATTAAACCTAATATTATTTCAGCAATACCAAGATAACGAATATTATGAATTGTATATTTTGAGGCGTTCAATAAAGACAAACCATAGAAAATCAATGTTTCTGCTGCAAGAATTTCTATATAACCGTGCCATATTAATAGTAAACCAAAAATTCCTCCAGTTACTAATGGTATCCATAAATTTATTAGTAATCTTTTGGAATTATTATCCCACATTTTTAATCCTTTTTGTTTGGTGTTTCGCCAAGTAAAGACAAAACCAATTGATAAAGCAAATGCCAAAACTATAATAGCATCAGCAAATAACAGGATTTCTAATTCAATTATTGGTTTTAAATTATTTATTAATCCAACTTTTCCTATTTCAAAATATTTAATATAAATTGCCCAATATGCGAAAGCTGCTCCAAACAATGCAAAAATTCCTGCAAAAACTCCGGATAAGCCACTTAATGTTAAAAAACTTGAAGAACGTTCCATTATTGAACGAATTTCAGATATATCCTGTAAATGTTTTTCGGTTACTGTCATTTTGTTTGATTTTAAAAGTACTTTGTATTGCAAAGTTATAAAATAAACGATAGAATCAAAAAAATTGTTGTGTTTTTTAATAATTTTAACAATTATATTTTGGCGTTTTTCATAAGTGAAAAGTACAAGGCATTTTTATTTGTTTTAAAATAGTTTGCGTACTAATATTATTATCTGTATTTTTACAAACTGTTTTCGCCAAAAAACTAATACCGTACTATACTTATACA
>JAOZTW010000519.1 GCA_029938985.1 Bacteroidales bacterium
TACAAATCATTGATAATCATCACAAAATGAACACAAAAACTTTAGTTATTAAAAACAAAAATAACTTCGTTTAATTTTATCAATAATTTATGTTAATATACCTAAGTGAAAATGAAATAATAACTAACACTATTCGCTCATCTGTTACTTCTTAACCTCTTTATTTTACATTTAAAATAATAGTTTTTTCGGTATGATTTCCAACTCTATCGTTTGCTGTTATTTTGATTGTAACTTTGTCTCCTTTTGTAAATTGAGAAATCGGTTTTCTATATACGTTTTTCTCACCATCGTTTATAGTATAAAAAACCCCGAGAATACCAGCGGTTTCATCAGAGCTTGTTATATGCACCAACGAATAGGGAGATACTGTGTAAACACCAGCTTCGTCTTGTTCCGATTTGGGTGTAATTACTACTTTTATTTCTGGAGGTTTGTTATCTACAATAACAGCTTCTGTTTTTTTAACTTCTTTATTACTCACATTATCAACCGCATAATACGAAATTGTTTTATTTCCATTTCCATTCAAATAAAAAGGTTTTGTATATTTACGATTTCCTGCACCAGCGTTGTAATAAATTTTTTGAATACCAGAAGCATTATCTGTAGATTTTAATACAATACTTGTTTTATTGCTTACAACCATTTTTCCATCAAGATAAAACACTAATCCTTGAAACGAAATTTTGCTTTCAGGAACTAAATTATCAACATAAATATTTATTGATTTTTTGTTTGTATTTTCAACTTTATCCACTGCATGATAGCTCAATAGATAATTCCCATTTGTTTTGGGAAAATCAATTTTGTTACTATATTCTTTATTTCGTATTCCTCCAATGCTGTATTTTATTTTATCTAACTCTGTTTTTGTTTCATTTGCATCTATTCTCAAAATACTATTTTTGGAGATATAAATCGTATTTGTTGTTTTTCTTTGAGGTCCTATAACAATAAGATTTACTTCTGGTGGAGTATGGTCTAACGAAATATTTACAGATTTTACATGTTCTTTATTACCCACATTATCAATCGAATAATAATGTAAAACATGTTTTCCTTCTGATAGTTTACGAAAATCAGAACTTGAAATTACTCTGGTATATTTTTTTTCTTTATTTTCATCAAAATAATAATATATTGCTGCCGTACCTGCAAGATTATCAGAAGCTTTCAGTTCAATTCGTGATTGTGCCGACAGTACATTTCCATATTTTGCTTCTTTAAATTTGGCAAGCGTTAATGGTGGAGTTATATCTACAAAAAAGCTATCAACATTAATTTTCTCCTGATTTTTAACACTATCTTCGGTGTAGTATTTTATTATATATTTTTGTTCTCGTCCAAAAACATCTAATTGTTTTTTGTAAACATCAAATTTAGAACCATTTATAGAATAATAAATTTTATCCACTCCCGAAACAATTCCTTTTGCATAATCTTTTGATTGTAACTTCAATTTCAAGTTTGTTCCATAATAAACATCAGCTTTTCGTGCGTATCTATTTGATCCTTCAAATATTGCTTTTGTGCTTGGTGCAACTCCATCAATTTTAACATCAAATTTTGGTCTAAACCCAGCTACTTGCATTTTTATCTGATTATTACCACTTTTTTCAAACATCAAAGGTTCTGATATTTTATTATCTTTGTCTTCATTATCAATATGTACAAGATAAGAATCGGCGTTTTCGTCTGGCGAATCCGAAATTCTAATATAGAAAGAAAGGTCGGTTGAGCCTATTGCATTACTGCCCGAAAGCAACCATTGTTTTGCCTCCGTTTTGGCTTTTGACCTTGTTTGTAACATATTGTTGCTGGCACGTACCAAAATATCATGTCGCTCTTCTGTATTATTAACATTATCTACCGAAAAAAATCCAACATTATAAATGCCATCTTTTGGAAAAAAAAGAGTATCGGAATTGTATTTCAACGAAGTATCATTTATCTGTAAATTAAAATTTTTAATTCCAGATTCCATATCTGTTGCCGTAAAAACAATTCCTACATAGTTTGTAATAATTAAGGTGTCGTTGCTCCAAAAGCAAGATTTTGTAGTTTGATAATATGTTTTAGGTGCCGTATTGTCAATATAAATATTTTCTGTTTTTTCTTTACTTTGATTATTCATACTATCTGTAACATAGCAACTAACCCGATACAAACCGCTTATGTTTGGCAACAAAAAAGTGTCTAAATATTGATGTGTTTCTCCATAATTAATTATATAATCAATATTTTTTATTTCAGAAACAGAGTCTTTGGCAGTAATATATAGTTGTGGCTGTGTGGCTACAAAAATTATTTGGTCATTTATATAGCTTTCTCCTATAACATTTATTTCGGCAATTGGAGGATTGGTATCGTAAATAAAATTCCAAGTTTTTAACACTTCAATATTACCAACATTGTCTTCGGCATAATAAGTTAACACATGTTCTTTTGCCTCCAAAAATATAAGAGTAATTGGTTTGCTATATTTTTTTTTAATTGAATTATTTATTTGATAATAAATAGTTTTAACACCCGACAAACTATCTTTAGCTACTAATGAAATAGTGGCTTCGTTAGATAAAACACTATCTTTTGCCAATCCATTTACAATTATTTCGGTTTCGGGAGAAGTATAATCTATAAAAAATTCTTTGTATTTTGGCTCTTCTAAATTTCCTACATTATCGATAGAATAATAATATAGCTCATATTTTCCATCGTTCAAATTCCAATTAAAATTTTTGTAAGACTGGTATGAATCACTATTTAAGGACACAAAACTTTGTGCAACCCCCGAAAGTTTATCTTCGCTTTCCAGCGAAATTTCAATTTTTTTACCAAAATAGACAGATTGTTTAGTTTTGTGAGTGTTAGCGTTTTGGAACAATAATTTTGAAGAAGGGGCAGTTCCATCTCCGTATAAATCATAACATTGTTTTACTATTCTTGTTCCATTAGGAGAAGAAACAGACATATTATTACAGATGGTGTTTTTACCTTCCGAAAGATACATTGGTGGATTAGAATTGTCTTTTTTTACCTGAGTACTAATCCCTCCTCCGTTTGCTTCGCTCGAAATGGATAAATAAACAGGCAGTTCGCAAGGAGCAAATAATTTACCTGAATTATTAGAAAAATATTTTTTTTCGGATTCTAATTGTGTAGGAGTTTGTGCAAATAAAAATATTTTTAACAAAAGTAAAAATATTAATAAGGTAAGTTTTGTTGTTTTCAATTTTAAAAAAGTCTAATTAAAATGATATTTTGAATTCCAGATTGTTTAAAAATATGTTTTAATATGCCTAAAGCATATTAAAAGTTATCAAGTTTATAGTTCGTTTCAATTTTTAATTAAAAAAAACAATTTAATATAATTAAACTATTACACTATTATACAATAATTTAAGTATGATAATAATACTAAAAATAAAAATGGAATGAACTTTAAACTTACAACTTTTTAACTCCTTAGGTTTACTGTTTTTAATTTTATTATACAAACATTATTCCACTTTTATACTTTTCATGTCAATTTTAATATCAGCCCATTCTCTATGTAGGACAAATTGGAAATCAAAATTTTTATTAGTAAGTTTATCAATAACAAATTCAATAACATTTTCTTTATTTTTGATAACAATTGTTTTTTCGTCTTCTTTTACTTCCCATTGTCCAATAATATCATAAATAATAATTTCATTATTTGCTTTAAAAACAAATTTAAAATCTTCGATTTCAGAAGTAAATTCTTTTTTTAACTGCTCTTTAATATCTTCTTTTGATAATTTGTTTTCATCGTTTTTTATTCTTTCATAATAAATATCAGCAAGACCATCTAAATCATTTATTACAGCAGATTCTATACTCCAAGTACCAACAATATTTTCTTCTATAGTTTCTCCACCGCAAGCTGTTAGTATTGTTAAAATTATTACAATTAATAATGGTGTTTTAATGTGTTTCATGTGTGTTAATTTTTTAAGATTTGTTATGAATTGTAAAATATAATTTAGGAAACCTTGTGGTTATATTACAATTCTTTATTAATATTAGTGAAAAAGAAATAATAACTAACTAAAGTTTTTGCCTTCATATTTACCAGATTATTAGATAGTTGTAGTTTTCTATTAAGAACATAACACCCAGATAATCAATACATTAATTTTTTATAAATAATACTTAATTAGCGTACTGTAAGCATTTTACAAGTGGTATTACAAAAAGTTTGTTTT
>JAOZTW010000051.1:0-10738 GCA_029938985.1 Bacteroidales bacterium
ATAGTATATAAGTAAAATTAATTTTATAAATTATTGATAATCAATATAAAATGAGAGCAAAAACTTTAGTTATTTTAATATACTTATTAGGTTATAAAATTTTGTTTTTTATAACACAGATTTTTATAAATAATTGAATTTCAGGTGTAAACCAATTCCTAATTCCCGTTTGCCTTACTCTTCTTCTCTTCTCCATATAAAAATATCATCTTTATTATGTGGGCGATATTCGCCCCACCAACGAAATCCGTCTAAAAAACGTTTTTCTCCAACAAATTCAAATGGTGGATACATACCTCCTTTTGGGTTTGAATATGGAAAAATAATATCAACTTTTTGACTATCAAGCATAATTTTCATAGAATCGCATTCAATTTTATTAATAGCCATCAAAAAGTCGTTGTCTTTAACAAAATAAATTACAAAAGTTTCTTTTTTAACATCAAAACGATATAATTCATTGTTTCTCAAAAAACCTTTCATAGAGTTTCCTTTAATCTGATCGTAATTAACGGAGTCTGACTGTGATATAATAAATGAAGAGTCTGTTAAGTTTATATATTTTGCTTCATTATTTATTATTTTTACTTCAATAAAATTTGCTGAAAGTTGGTTTTTGTCCGACCATAGCACAGGCTCATAGTACATTTCGATTACAGAGTCCAACATTGAATAGACAAGCGAATCACATTTTGATTGAAAATCGGACTTGTACATTTTTACTTTGTGGTATGCTCTAATAATTCTGTATATTATTGTATCTCCATCTATATAAGCAGTATCTACATGTGCCCTAAGTGTGTCGCCATGCAAATACATTGTGTCGGCTTCCGATATTTGAATAAAAACTGCACTATCAGTCATCAACGATTTATTAGTTTTTTCGTTATAAATTCCATAATTTCCTTTCAAAACTATGTCTTGCAATGTGTCTCTAATTGTAACATTATCAAAGCCTTCGCCGTAACTGTTGTCTCTATCATAAAAAAGGCTATCTGCTTCAATGGTATGCTCATTATTAGTAAGATAAGCATTTTTACTTGCTTGCGAGCAATTTCTATTATGGTCGTAAAGTCCATCTTCACAGTAAATATAATTTGAATCACCAAGAATTTCTGTTGGTCCAAAAAAGTAGGTAACACTATTATCCAAGTTATGCTTTAATGTGTCCGAAAATATTGAATAATCTGGATTAAAAATTTTTACACTATCTTTAAAAAACAGCTCATCTGTTTTAGAGTAATAATAACCATATTCGCTAATAAGTGTGTCTTCTCCATTTTCTGTTCTTCCCCCATTAAAATAATAACCAACATCTTCTTCCATATCAAAATCCAGACTGTCGGTATATAAAGTAGTACTGTCTTTGTTGATAATAACATCTTCTCGCATTTTAGCCATTTTCAAGTTTCCGTCATAACTTAAAAACGTACCACTGATAAAAACTGTATCATTTTTGTTTTGAAGCCTAATAATACGAATATTGTTAAAAGCTTCAAATTGGTTTAACTTTGTGTTGTAATACGCACTATCGCAAAACATGGTTGCACTATCATGATACATTTCAACCTCGCCAACAAGTATTTTCATGTCGGGGCCGTGAAGTTCAGTAACTTCAAGTGTATTAGAATGATATATTTCTACCTTCTTATTTTCTTCTTGCGAAAAAACAATTATTGTAAAAATATAAAACGAAATTATGAATAAAAAAAGCTTTTTCATAATACAAAAATACAAAAAATCTTTATAAAATATACATTTATTTCTTAAATAATATTAATTTTAATTTTTTTTAGTACTTAAATTATTTATTTTGTAAAAAATATCTAAAACTTTTTATTAAAAATACTTCATAAAACAAAGATTTTCAATACTTAAATTCATTATTAACAATTCTTAACTATTTAATTAATAACTAATAAAAAAAATATGAAAACAAAAAAATACTTTGAAATTTGTAAACTATTCTTATATTTGTCTGTATTTATAATTCTATTTGTGATTAGCAGTTGCAATACAGATTCATATTACTCTGACGAAGATTGTGATGATTTTATTTGTAATTCCGAAGAGCCTTTTGAGGCTATACTTTATGTAAATTTTACGAAAAACACAGAAAATCCTAATCCTAAAATTCTTCTGTTGGAGGGTGAGTTTGAGGAATTTAATGTAATTGACACTCTATCAACAGATGAAGATAAACTTGAGTTAAATGTTGCTATAAATCAATTTTATACAGTTGTGGCTTATTATCTTTCAGGAAACGACACAATTGTTGCAATTGATGGAGATGATGTGAAAAAGAAATCTAACTCAGAATGCGGTTACGAATGTTGGAAAATTACAGATGGAAGTGTTAATGTAAAACTAAAAAATTAAATGTTCCTTAACCTGAATAATTCATAAATTCTCGTTATGAATTAATCAGGTTAGAAATATTAACAAAACGGAAATGTAACCTCAAGCCTTTGCTTGGTGAAACGTAGAATAGTCGCCCACTGGTCAAACAAATTACTTGATACATAGTCTATACGCTGATTCTCTGAGCTGGAGCTTGGAGTTACATTTTTTTGATAAAAACTTTAAATTAAAAAATTTATGAAATCTTACAGAAAAGAATTATGGTTTAATACCAACAAAAGAAGGCAATTAATTAATATTACTCCCGATGTAGATGCTTGTATTAGACAAAGTGGAATAAAAGAAGGCATGATACTTGTAAATGCAATGCATATAACTGCAAGTGTATTTATTAACGACCACGAATCTGGTTTGCATCAAGATTATGAAAACTGGTTAGAAAAACTTGCACCAGAGAAACCTCATTCTCAGTATTTCCATAATAATACAGGAGAAGACAACGCAGATGCTCATTTGAAAAGAACTGTTATGGGCAGAGAAGTTGTTGTTGCTATAACAAAAGGACGACTTGATTTTGGTCCTTGGGAGCAAATATTTTATGGTGAATTTGATGGAATGAGAAGAAAAAGAATTCTTGTGAAAATAATAGGAGAGTAAGCCTAATTTAATTATTAATAATTAATTAGTCTGTTCTTGAAAAACAAACTGGCAGTTTTAGTAAGGTTGCTCATAGAATCTCAAAAAAATAGTATTTTTTGAAAAGATAATCCCACATTAGGTTTTGAATTTCTATGAGTATCCATTATAATATTAAACATTAATTATTAATTTATTTGCTATGAAAAAAATATCTTTATTAGTATTTTTTAGTACGATAGTTTTAAGTATTTATGCTCAAAATTTGAGAGTTAAATTTGAACACGTTTCTTTAATCGAAGGACTTTCTCAAAGTTCTGTATCGGATATTGTTCAAGATTCAAAGGGCTTTATGTGGTTTTCTACACTTGATGGTTTAAATAAATACGATGGTTATGAAATAGAAATCTATTATAATACTAAAGACGAGGGAGCTATAACAGACAATGTTATCAAGTGCCTTTATGAAACTCCTGATGAAGAAAATCCGATTTTATGGGTTGGCACTGCCGACCATGGCTTGTGTAAATATGATAGATTGACGGATAAATTTATCAGTATTTCAAAAGAAACAACGTCTAATGGGCTAAATAGCAATAGTATAAAAGCAATTAGTGGTAATAATAACATTCTTTGGGTAGGTACAAATAATGGATTAAATAAATTTGAACAAGCAACACAAAAATGGACAAACTATTCTACCGAAAATTCAAATATTTCTAATAATATGATTCATGCTATCCATGCAGATATTAATGAAAATTTGTGGATTGCATCTGACGAAGGACTTCTCTTTTTTGATGTTAATTTAGAAAAATTTACAATTTACAAAAAAGAAAACGGTTTACCCTCAAACAATATTAGATGTATTGAAATTGATATATACAACAATATTTGGATTGGAACAGCGGAAGGAATTTCTTATTTTGATATTGAAAATAAAACATTTATTAATTATAGTACCAAAAATGGACTTGGAAGTAATAATGTAAAAGCAATTGTACAAGACCACGAAGGTATAATTTGGATAGGAACTATTTCGGGAGGTTTGAATCGTTTTGACCCTGTGGATAAAACTTTTACTGTTGTAAAACACGACCCTACCGATAGATTTAGTTTGAGTATAAATAGTATTTTATCAATATATCCCGACAAATCAAATATATTATGGGTTGGTACTTCGCTTGGCGGAATAAATAAATGGAATAGAGCCGCAGAAAACTTATTTCTATTTAGACACAATCCTTACGAAGCTAACAGTTTGAGTTCAAACTTGGTAAGAAATATTTATCAAGATAAAGAAGGGGTAATCTGGATTGCAACTGTTGATGGTGGTTTGAATAAACAAGACATCAAAACGGATAAATTTATTAGCTATAAACACAACAGTAATGATGCTACTTCAATAAGTAATAATCATGTACGTATTGTTCTGGAAGATTCAGATAATAATTTTTGGCTTGGAACTGAGGGTAGTGGAATAAATATTTTTGATAGAGAAAAAGAAAAAGTTGTAAAGAAATATCAATATGACGAAAATAATCCAAAATCGCTGAGTAGTAATAGAATATGGCGGATTATTGAAGACCACAAAAAAAGAATATTAATAGCTACAATGGGTGGTGGATTAAATATTTTTAATTCAGAAACAGAGGATTTCAAATCGTATAATTTTGATAAAAATAATAATAAAACAATTAGTAGCAACCAAGTAACAACGGTTTTTGAGGATAGTAAAAATAGAATTTGGGTAGGTACAACAAATGGTTTTAATCAGTTTTTTCCAAAAACAGAAGAATTTATTAGACATCAGCACGACCCACAAAATTTGAATACAATAAGTAACAATAGGATATACGCAATAATTGAAGATGTTAGAGGTAGTATTTGGATAGGTACAAAAGGAGGTTTAAATAAATACCTACCCGAAGAAAATAAATTTGTTCATTATACTACAAGTACTCATGATTTTCCTAATAATGTGATTATGGGAGTATTAGAAGACAACGAAGGAAATATTTGGGTTACAACAAATAGAGGTATTTCAAAATTTAATCCTGTTGAGGAATCAAACAGAAACTACGACCTTAGAGATGGCTTACAAAGTTATGAATTTCTTGTAGGTTCGTTTCTAAAAACCAATGAAGGTGAATTTATTATTGGTGGAATAAATGGTTACAATGCTTTTTACCCACAACAAATAAAAGACAACCCTAATATACCGTCAATAATTATTACAGGCTTTCAAATTTCTAATCAGGAAACAAAATTAGATACTGTTGTTTCGGAGAAAAAAGTTATTTACTTAAATCATAGACAAACAGATTTATCATTCAATTTTGTGGCTATAGATTATATATTTCCTGCAAAAAATCAATACGCATATATGCTTGAAGGATACGACGATGATTGGGTTAATTGCAAATTTCAAAGAACGGCAAAATATACAAATCTACGTCCCAAAAAATATGTTTTTAAAGTAAAAGGGTCAAACAACGATCAGGTTTGGAACACCGAAGGTACCGAAATTGTAATTATTATAAAACCAGCATTTTGGCAAACAATGTGGTTTAAAATATCTGCACCTTTGTTTGTTATTTTACTTGCTCTTGCTCTCGTTTTATTTAGGATAAGAGAGTTACATAAACAAAAAGAACATCTCAAAGACGAAGTTAACAGACAAACAAAACAGATAAGAACTCAAAATGGTGTACTTACTAATCAAAAAGAAGCTCTACAACAACAGAAAGAGGAGATTATTGCACAGCGAGACGAAATAGAAGAACAACGAGATTATGTAACCTCGCAAAGGGATAAAATTTCAGACCAGAAAAAAGACATAGAAGATAGTATAATTTATGCAAAACGTATTCAAACGGCAGCATTACCAGAAGCAGATTTAATGAAAAGATTATTACCCGAACATTTTGTTTTATTTAGACCTCGTGATATTGTTTCTGGCGATTTTTATTGGGCTGGCGAAAAAGATAATAAAGTTATTGTAGTAGCAGCAGATTGCACTGGACATGGAGTACCTGGAGCATTTATGAGTATGCTTGGAATCAGCTTCTTAAATAAAATTGTAAGTGAAAAATCAATAATAGAATCTAATTTAATACTTGACCGACTAAGAGATAATGTTATTATAGCACTGCATCAGTCGGTAGATAATTTTGAAGCAAAAGATGGTATGGATATAGCACTTTCTGTAATTGATTATGATAACCAAACTTTATATTTTTCGGGAGGGAACAATCCTCTTTATTATGTTAAGAATGACGAAATTATAGTATATAAAGGAGACAAAATGCCTATTGCAATTTATGATTATATGGAACCTTTTAAACATGATGAAATAAAATTTGAAAAAGGCGACACAATTTATATGTTCTCTGATGGTTATGCAGATCAATTTGGAGGAATAAAAGGTAAAAAGTTTATGTATAAACGATTTAGAGACTTATTGATAAGCATGCAAGACAAAAAAATGGATGAACAAAAAGAAATACTAAACCAAAGTATAGAAGATTGGATGTCGTTTCCAGATAAACGCCACAAAACAAAAAGCTTTTCTCAAATAGATGACATTGTTGTAATTGGCGTAAAATTGTAATTAAGAATTCTTAATTATTTATGCAATTATTAAAAAATCTTTTCCTTCTACAAAACCTTTTTGAAGAAGGAATTTTTTTATCTTATCTTTTGCTCCTCTGTTACTTACATAAGAAAGGATAAATAAATCTAAATTCTTCTCTAATTTAGAATAATGAATTGTATTGTCTCGTTTTATTTTTTTAGTATCAATATCAATGTATAAATTAATTTCAATACCATAATTTTCAAGCATTTCTGCCCTTCTTTTAGATAATCTACCAGCTCCCCACACCGCAACTTTAGGATGATATTTATTGTTTTTTGATAAATAATCTGCCAAATATGACGTTTTTGTTCTGTAAAAAGCGTCAAAAGAATATCTTGCATCTGTACGAGTTAAGCGAGTTTCAGAATCTTGCCAATCAAGTAATTTATCTGTTAATTTATGATATTTTACACCATTTTGTAACCACCTTAAAAACATTTCGTAATCCTCTGGGAAATTACCATTTTTGTAAAATCCAAACTGTTCTCCAATTTGTTTTTTAAACATTATAGTTGGATTAATTACTTGTAACTCAACAAATCTATTTAATTCTATTTGTTCACCAGTTATTATTTTATTTGTTATATCTACAAAAGCCGAAAAACCCTTATTCTTTGCATCGCCTACATAGTTTGCACAAGTTGCCACAACATCAATATTTTTGTTCTGTTCCAAAAAATTAAATTGTTTCAATAATTTATCTTTATGCAAAATATCATCAGCATCAGTTCTTGCAATATATTTTGTGCTGGCATATTTCATTCCTGTGTTAGATGCAAATGTAACTCCTTGATTGTTTTCGTGCAGAAGAATTATTCTTTTATCTTTATTTACATAATTTTTCACAATCTCCACACTATTGTCGGTAGAATTATTATTCACAAGTATAAAGTCAAAATTGATAAAAGATTGATTTAGAACAGAATTTATTGCTTTTTCTAATGTTTTTTCTGCATTATAAAAAGGTAAAACTACCGATAATTTATTTCCATTACTATCAACAGTATGTTTAGTATTTTTTATCATATTAGCACAATTTAAATTAGGAATTGGTTTACACCTTAAAATTCAATTTTTCTAAAAATCTTTTGATTTATATGTGGTTAACTACTTATAATAATTTTCGTATTCAAATTTTATCTTTCCTTCAAGAATATCGGCTAATTTTATTAAAGAATTAGCAATACCTTTTTTTATCTGTATTATTAAGGAATGATACAATTATTCAATGGTTCAATGGTGCAATGAAACAATTATTCAATGGTTCAATGAAACAATTATTCAATGGTGCAATGATACAATAATGTGATTATAAACCAGTCGATTAATGAAATACAAATGTGTAAAAACTTTTGTATGGGTACTTATTTTATACAAAGATAAAAAATATAATTAAAATAACAAAAGCTTTTTTTACACATTTATTTTTTTACTTGTGTAAGACAGTTTACAAAAGCAAAATAAAGATAACCTTGTTTTATCAAAAAATATAACTGCAACTACCAACAAACTCTGATTTTTATTTCTTATAGTTTACTATTATGTTGTAAAATGTTGTTTTTTTACCAACAAATTTTATAAAATATTGAATATTAAGTATGAAGCAATTTGTAGTTCTTAATTCTTAATTACGGTTTACGGCGTTATGGAATTTATATACTGTAAAGTGCAATAAATAATTATAATGAGATATTTGAAAAAAATTTCGTAAATTGTATCATAATTTTGTTTTAAAAATATATTATGCTAATTTTGAATTTTAGATGTTTTACTTATATGTTTGTTTCCGTTAATTCTTTTTTCAATATTAATACTTTAGTTAGAGTGGCAATAAATAATGTGGCGTTTTTCTCGAGTATCAATTTCTTCGTTACTTTTGATCTTTTAGAATTAAAGTTTACTATTGTAAATGAGTATTTTAAACCTTAAAAGTAACAATGAAGTTGGTACTCGTGAAAAACGCTCAAAACTTATATTCATAAATTGTCAAAATATTTCTTGCAACCTCATCAATAAGTAGCTAACTATATAAGGGGGACTTGTAAGGGTATATTTTTCAATCTGTTTTGTTAAAAATGATTTACATATAAGTAATGTGCAACTATTTTTTGCCTTAAATAACGTGAAAATAACCTCTTTAAAAAATGACGTTTATATAGAGCTATCTGCTTATTTTCTAATTTTTAAAACCAAAAGGTATAAATGACAATTGAAAAATTAATATTATTAAAAGAATCGGAAGATAAAATAGAATTTAAAGAAGCCAAACGTGGTATTTCTTATAATCCTGGAAATAAGACAAAACCGAAAGATAGAAGACGGTGTATTTTAGGATATATTGTAGCTTTTGCCAATGAAGGTGGCGGAAAATTAGTTTTGGGAGTTACGGATAAGTATCCACACAAAATTGTTGGTAGTTCTCAATTTAAAGGACAGACTGGCAAATTAGAACAAGATATATACAATGATTTGAAAATTAGAGTTAAAACAACAGAATTATTTGAAGATAAGAAAAGAGTACTTATAATAGATATTCCTCCACGCCCAATTGGCAAGTTTTACACATTAGAGCATGTACCATTAATGCGAGTAGGAGATTCATTGCTTCCTATGTCGCAAGAAAAACAGAGAGAAATATTATTTGAAGTAGAAAGTGATTATACAGCTGAAATATGTGAAGGTGTTACAATCAACGATTTAGATAACTCGGCTTTTGAAATAATGAAATCAAAATATGCAGAAAAACAAAGAAATGAACTTTTTTTAAGTTTACCAATCGAACAAATATTAATAGATTTAAAACTTTTAAGAGATAATAAATTAACCTATGCGGCAATTATTCTTTTAGGAAAAAAGAAAATTATAGAAGAGAAAATACCACAAGTAAAAATATTTCATGAATATAGAATTAACGAAAAAAATATTAAATTTTCTAAAAAAATTGAATTTAACAAACCTTATTATCTTTTGATAGATAAAATTTTGAAAACCATAGACTTAAGAAACGATGAAATTAAAATTGAAAAAGGTAATTTTCATCCTGTTATAAAATTTTTCAATATTAATACTGTAGTTAGAGAGGCAATAAATAATGCGATAGCACATCGAGATTATAGAAATTTAGGTGAAATTTTCATAAAACAATTTCCAACAAAACTTATGTTTGTTAATCCTGGC
The DNA here is from genome assembly GCA_029938985.1 of Bacteroidales bacterium. GTDB lineage: Bacteria > Bacteroidota > Bacteroidia > Bacteroidales > JAOZQN01 > JAOZQN01. The sequence continues at coordinate 9,815 of JAOZTW010000051.1, forward strand.
GGATTTCCACCACAAGTAAATATTGATAATATCTTAAATGTTAGTGTTACACGAAATCATCTATTAGCTGATGTGCTTTCTAAAACAGCAGCAGTTGAACGTTCAGGACAAGGTGTAGATACAATTTATTTTTCTTGTTTATCAGAAGGAAAAGGTAGTCCTGATTACACAAAATCTGATGATTTTCAGGTTGTATTAGATTTGCCTGGTGTAATTCAAGACAAGGCATTTATCAAATTTATTGATAATATTCAAAACAATAATGAAAAAAAGATTCGTTTGTCGGTTCACGAAATGATTTTATTAGATAAAATTCGACAAAATGTTGATAAAAAACAATTTAATAAAAAAGTTTTACAAAATTTATTAGATATAGGATTAATCGAAAAAATAGGAAGAACACGCAATTTACAATATATCCTTTCCAAAGATTATTTTTCTTTTACAAAGCAAGAAGGAATTTATTCTTCTGTAATACCTTTAACCGAAGAACAGATAAATTCATTTATTATAAGTCATTTAGATAAATTTAAAAAAGCTAAAATAGGAGATTTTGTAGATTTATTTTCAAAATTTGGTTTAACAAGAGAACAAACAAAAAACTCTGTTTACAAACTTCATGAAAATGGCGAACTAAAAAGAGTTGGAGATGATTTTAATACTTTTTACAAATTAAATAATTAAATTAATAACAAAAGACACATGGAAATCCACAGACTATAAAAAATATAGCTTATTATATAGAATTAATTATAAGATATTCAAGTTGTTAACAGGTAGTTGTAAAGACACAGGGAAATCCACAAGCTATTAAAAATACATCTTATTATCAATAGTTAATTATAAGATATTCAAATTGTTAACAGGTCGTTGTAAAGACACAGGGAAATCCACAAGCTATTAAAAATACATCTTATTATCAAT
>JAOZTW010000051.1:10838-14846 GCA_029938985.1 Bacteroidales bacterium
AGTTAATTATAAGATATTCAAATTGTTAACAGGTCGTTGTAAAGACACAAGGGAAACCATAAAAATATTCTTTTTTCTTATGTTTTTTGCATTAATTAAAAAATTGACTTTCATTTTTGATGTTGGACGAAAAATGGTTGAAAATCTGCTCTCACCAACCTTAGATGGAGAAGATAAAATTAAATTTATGAAATTTATCAACAGTTATATAATTATTAATAATAAAAAAAATAACAACTTATGAGTAAAGTAATCACATTGAATGAATATATTATAGAACGTCAATCAGATTTTCCTTATGCAAAAGGTGAACTAACAAGACTGTTAAGTCATATTAGTTTAGCCGCTAAAGTAGTAAATAGAGAGGTAAATAAGGCTGGACTTGTTGATATTTTGGGTAAAGCAGGAGATGTTAATATACAGGGAGAGACTCAACAAAAGTTAGATGTATTTGCCAACGAGAAATTTATCCTTGCACTTAAGGGAAGTTCTGAATGTTGTGGAATAGCATCGGAAGAAAATTCTGAAATAATAGAATTTGATACAGAATTAGCAAAAGAAGGAAAATATATTGTAGCAATAGACCCTTTAGATGGCTCTTCAAACATTGATGTAAATGTTTCTGTAGGAACAATTTTTTCAATTTTCAGACGCTTATCGCCAGTAGGTCACAAAGCAAAAGTAGAGGATTTTTTGCAAGAAGGTTCAAGACAGGTAGCAGCAGGATATGTAATCTATGGGTCTTCTACAATGATGGTTTACACAACAGGACGTGGTGTAAATGGTTTTACCTTAGATTCTTCAATTGGAGAGTTTTGTCTTTCGCATCCTGACATCAAAACACCTAATAATGGAATAATTTATTCTATAAATGAGGGTAATTATATTAAATTTCCTCGTGGTGTGAAAAAATATCTTAAATACTGTCAACAAAAAGACGATCAAACAAATCGCCCATACTCTTCACGTTATATTGGTTCGTTGGTAGCCGATTTTCATAGAAATTTATTAAAAGGTGGAATATTTATTTATCCAATAACAGATAGTAATCCTGATGGAAAATTAAGGTTATTGTATGAAGCAAATCCCGTAGCATTTATTATTGAACAAGCAGGTGGTATGGCTACTATTGGAAATGGAGATAGAATTATGGATATTAAACCTAATGATATACATCAAAGAGTGCCACTGTATGTTGGCTCTCGAAGTATGGTAAAAAAAGCTTTGGATTTTATGGAAAAATTTAAAGAAGATAAAAAATAATGAATAATGAATTAAAAATTAAGAATTGGTTTACACCTTAGAAATCAATTATTCAAAAATCGTTTCTATACTATTATATTATCATAAATAGTTAAATTTAGAGGTGTAAACAAATTCTTAATTCCTAATTCTTAATTTTCAATTTCTAAGCCCAAAGAATTATTATAACTCTTTTTTATGTCTTTAATAAAACCATAAGACACATCATCAATTCTTAGTTCGCCTTTGGTTACATGACCAAGTGCATGAAATTGAATACTTTGTTCTGACATAAAGTCTATAAATTGAGCTTCTTTATTAGGTGTAACACTAATTATTATACGACTTTGAGATTCTCCAAAAAGAAAAGCATCAGCTCTCAGTTCGGCATCAGATGTAATATCAAAACCAAAATCATAAATCATAGCCGACTCTACCAACGAAATAAATAATCCACCATCAGACACATCGTGTGCCGAATGAATATGATTTTTCTTAATTAACTTAGCTACAACTTCTTGAATTTCATATTCTTCTTCAATATCAAAATATGGAGCAGGAGATTTTGTTATTTTATGATAAGAGTTTAAATATTCGGACGATGAAATATCATCTCTGTTTTTTCCAAGCATAAATATTATATCTCCTTTATTTTTAAAACCAATTGTCATAATATGGTTTTTATCATTTATTATGCCAAGCATTCCAATTACAGGAGTTGGATAAACAGGCTCCACCTCATCGCTTAAAACTGTTTGATTGTAAAAACTCACATTACCACCTGTTACGGGTGTTTCAAATTTTTTACAAGCTACTGTCATTCCTTTTATTGCTCCCACAAATTGCCAAAAAACTTCGGGATTATATGGATTTCCAAAATTAAGACAATTAGTTATAGCCATTGGTTCACCACCCGAACAAACTATGTTGCGTGCCGCTTCGGCAACTGCTATTTGAGTTCCTATTTCTGGATTTGCATACACATATCGAGAATTGCAATCTGTTGTAAGTGCTAGTGCTTTATTTGTTCCTTTTATGTTTACAATTGCTGCATCGGCAGGAAAATTTGTTCCAATATTTCCTGTTTGTACCATAGAATCATATTGTTCCGCAACCCATTTTTTGGAAACAAGATTAGGATTTTTCAACATAAACTCTGCAACTTCTTTCATATCATTAGGTACAGGAACATTATTTATATCATATTTTTCAATTTCTTTAACATAACTTGCTTCTTTGTATTCTCTGTTATAAACTGGTGCTCCCCCACCTAACACAAGTGTAGATGCTGGTACTTTGGCAACTAATTCGTTTTTTTGATAAAATTCTAAAAAATCACCATCAGTAACTTCTCCAATCACAGCATAACTTATATCCCATTTATCAAGAACGGCTTCTGCTGCAGCTTCTTTTCCTTTTTCAATAACAATAAGCATTCTTTCTTGCGATTCTGAAAGCAAAATCTCGAATGGCAACATATTTTTTTGTCGCAAAGGCACTTTGTCTAAGTCAATATACATTCCATGACCACCTTTTTCGGACATCTCAGAAGTTGAACAAATTATACCAGCGGCTCCCATATCTTGCATTCCTATTATTGAATTTGTTTTTGCGAGTTCTAAAGTTGCTTCAAGCAATATTTTTTCTGCAAAAGGGTCGCCTACTTGAACAGATGGTAGGTCTTCGTGAGAATCTTCTCTTAAATCTGCAGAGGCAAATGTTGCTCCATGAATACCGTCTTTGCCTGTGGCAGAGCCAACTATGTAAACAGGATTACCTGTGCCTTTGGAAATAGCAGAAATAGATTCTCCATTTTTCACTATTCCTACCGACATAGCGTTTACCAACGGATTGGTATTATAGCTGTTGTCAAAAAACACCTCACCACCCACAACTGGTACTCCAAAAGAGTTTCCATAATCACCAATTCCTTTCACTACACCTTTTATAAGCCATTTTGTGCGAGGCAATTTAAGGTCTCCAAATCTAAGTGAGTTTAATTGTGCAATAGGTCTTGCTCCCATAGTAAAAATATCTCTATTTATGCCTCCTACACCTGTTGCTGCTCCTTGATAAGGCTCTATTGCCGATGGATGATTGTGTGATTCTATTTTAAAAACACATGCCAAATCATCGCCAATATCTACCATACCTGCGTTTTCTTCGCCAGCCTCTACCATAATATATTTTCCTGAACGGGGCAATGTTTTTAACCAAGTAATGGAGTTTTTGTAAGAAGCATGTTCCGACCACATTACTGAATAAATACTTAACTCTGTAAAATTAGGAGTTCGTCCTAAAATTTCCTTTATTTTTTCAAACTCTTCCTCTAATAGTCCGAGTTCTTTTGCTATTTCAAATGTTACTTTTGTTGGCATGGTTTTATAAATTGATAATTAATGATTTGTTAAGTAGATAACTGAATATAAACGTCAATTTTTTAAAGAGGTTATTTTTATAATAAAAGTATTTAATAACAAATAATTGTTTTGGAAATTTTATTTAATTCATATTTCTCAAAACTATTTGTTGTTAATTTTTTAATTTAGTGAAAATGAAATAATAAGCAGATTGGTGTTAGTACTTTTTCCTTTTTCACTTAACAATCTCTCTCCAAATTTCAGTTGTAATTTTCACACTATCTAAAAATAGAGTATTGGTGTTATTTGCCTTTTCTAATTCCAGTAAAATATCTTTATCTGGCATTTTTTACGAGTATCAATTTTTTCGTTACTTTTGAAATATTAAAATGCTCATTTACAAAGG
>JAOZTW010000520.1 GCA_029938985.1 Bacteroidales bacterium
AAATTCAAAAGAACAAGTTTAAATGGTTAATTATTTATTTTGATATGCCTAACTAAGCCAAACTTGTTTGTTTTAATATGCCTAATTAGCTCGCTATTTGCAGATTTTTAGATTATTAAAAGAACAAAAATACAGTTTGTCTTGGAGTTACTAATCATTTCATTTACACTAAAATTTTAAAACGAATAATAACTTAATAAATCATAATTAAAAATGGCACATCCAAAGAGAAAAATTTCAAAACAAAGAAGAGACAAAAGAAGAACTCACTATAAAGCAACACTACCTACATTAGCAAAATGTAATAATTGTGGTTCAACATACGAATATCACAAAGTATGTCCTGAGTGTGGTTTTTACAGAGGAAAATTAGCAATTGATAAAGATGCAGAATAGATTTTCGTAAAGAAAAGTTGTAAAATTAAAGTAAAAATAATTTATTTAAGAATTTGTTATTTTCTAACTGAAAATTAATAATAAGAAGCTTCAATATACACCTTTTTTTGTTTTTTTAATAATTTAATAATCTGCAAATAGCGAACTATTTAATGACTTTTTAAAAATTTTTAAAAGAACAAAAAACGGCGTATTCTGGAGTTACTTATTATTTCATTTTCACTAGGAAGTAATTGCATGTTTATTGAAGGAGTTAATGACCAAAAAAAACAAATTAAAATTGTTAACTATTTGTTTTAATATGCCTGACTATAAATGCACTTAAATTTTATTAACTGTTCTAAAACATTGTATTGATTACTATATAATAATGATAGATACAAAACTATGTTTCTATCATTTTAATTTTTTATTGTAGTGTAAAAAAAAAAAAATGTCAAAAATACATGCAGCTATTACAGGAATTGGAGGCTATGTTCCAGAATATATCCTAACCAATGAAGAGTTATCAACTATGGTAGATACTACCGATGAATGGATTATGTCGCGAATAGGAATTAAAGAAAGGCGAATTTTAAAAGAAGAAAACAAAGCGACATCGGATTTAGCAGTAAAAGCTATTGAACAACTCTTAGAAAAAACAAATACAAAACCAGAAGAAATTGATTTACTTATCTGTGCAACAGTTACTCCTGATTTGCAATTTCCTGCAACTGCTAATATTATTTCTGATAAATTAGGTTTAGTAAACGCCTATAGTTTTGACATGAATGTGGGTTGCTCAGGTTTTGTTTTTGCTTTAAATACAGCATCAAAACATATTGAAGCAGGTGCAAACAAAAAAGTAATTGTAGTTGGTGCAGAAAAAATGTCTTCAATAGTTGATTACACAGATAGAAATACTTGTGCAATTTTTGGAGATGGAGCAGGGGCTGTATTGGTTGAACCAAGTACAGAAGGAGTTGGTGTTCTTGATACTATACTTGGAATAGACGGAGCTGGACGTAAACATTTACACCAAAAAGCAGGTGGCTCACTAAAACCTGCATCTCACAAAACAGTTGATGCGAGGGAGCATTATATTTACCAAGAAGGACAACCAGTATTTAAACTTGCGGTAACTAAAATGGCAGATGTTTCAGTTGAAATAATGAAAAATAACAATCTTTCAACAGAAGATATTGCTTGGTTAGTCCCTCATCAGGCAAATATGCGAATAATTGATGCCACAGCAAACAGAATGGGATTAAAAGATAGAACAAAGGTAATGATAAACATACAAAAATATGGAAATACTACCGCAGCAACAATACCACTTTGTTTGTTGGACTATGAAAAACAAATAAAGAAGGGTGATAAAATAATTCTTGCCGCCTTTGGAGCAGGTTTTTCTTGGGGTGCTATTTATCTAAAATGGGCTTACTAAATACATTAAGGAATGCAACAATTATTCAATCATACAATAATGTGATTACAAACCAACAGATTAAAGGGCGTTTTTCACGAGTATCAATTTCTTCGTTACTTTTGAAATATTAAAATGCTCATTTACAAAAGTAAACTTTAATTCTAATATTTCAAAAATGCCTTGAACTTGACACTCGTGAAAAACGCCAAACTTTTGTATAGGTACTTAGTCCTGTAAACGGCAATTAAGAATTTGTTTATAACTTAGAATTTAATTATTTATAGTTTCTAAAATTTTAATTTGTAAAAACAATTAGTAAATTAACAACTCATAACAAAAATATAATTAGCAAAAAAACATGGCAAATTTAAAAGAAATACAACGATTTATTAAAGAAATATCACAAACAGGTATTTTTAAAATTGATATAAAAACAGATGATTTAGAATTATCAGTCCAGTTAAAACCAGACAATGAGATAAGAAATGAGCCAATGTATATTCAACAGCCTCCCATTTTGCAAGCACCAGCAGTTCAAATAGCAGACAGTTTGTTAGAAACAGAAATAAATAAAGAAACAGAAATAATTAAAGAAGAAGGTGTTTATATTAAATCTCCTATGGTTGGTACTTTTTACAAACGACCTTCACCTGATAAACCAACTTTTGTAAACAAAGGAGATACTGTGTCTATTGGCGATACCGTTTGTATAATTGAAGCAATGAAACTATTTAATGAGATAGATACAGAAATCAATTGTCAAATTATTAAAACTCTTGTTGAAGATGGTACACCAGTGGAATTTGACCAACCACTATTTTTAGTAAAACAAACTGATTAGTGAAAAAGAAAAAATAAGAGAAGCATATTAAAATAAATAATTGAGTAATTTAAACATAGTTTATTTTGGAGTAGCTTCTTATTTGATTTTTTAACAACTATTTATATTTAGGTGGCTGTAATCAGTTATCAAATTTTCATTATAAATTGTCCATTAACCAATATTATGTTTAAAAAAATATTAATAGCAAATAGAGGCGAAATTGCTTTACGAATAATAAGAACTTGCAAAGAAATGGGAATAAAAACAGTAGCAATTTATTCCACTGCTGACACAACGTCACTTCATGTGCGTTTTGCAGACGAAGCTGTTTGTATAGGACCACCACCAAGTAACTTGTCGTATCTTAATATGCCTCAGATAATAGCTGCTGCAGAAATAACAAATGCCGATGCTATACATCCTGGATATGGTTTTCTTGCCGAAAATTCTCTTTTTGCAAAAATTTGCAGAGAACATAATTACAAATTTATTGGTGCATCACCAGAGATGATTGATAAAATGGGCGATAAAGCTTCGGCACGAAAAACTATGATGAAAGCAGGTGTTCCTGTTATACCTGGGACAAAAGATGTAATTCCTACATTATCAGAAGCATTAGAGGCTGCGAGAACGATAAAATATCCAGTAATGATAAAAGCCACTGCTGGTGGTGGCGGAAAAGGAATGAGACTTGTTTGGAAAGAAGAAGATTTTGAAGCATCTTGGTATTCAGCCAAACAAGAATCAAAATTTGCTTTTGGAAACGATGGAATGTATCTTGAAAAATTTATTGAAAATCCAAGACATATTGAAATACAAATTGCTGGCGATTCCAACGGTAATGCTTGTCATTTGTCTGAAAGAGATTGTTCCATTCAACGACGACATCAAAAACTTGTAGAAGAAGCACCATCTCCTTTTGTAAATGAAGCACTAAGGAAAAAAATGGGTGAAGCAGCTGTAAAAGCGGCGGAATCTATTAAATACGAAGGAGTTGGCACAGTAGAATTTCTTGTAGATAAAGACGAAAATTTCTTTTTTATGGAAATGAATACAAGAATACAAGTGGAACATCCTATAACAGAAGAAGTTGTTAATTTTGATTTAATTAAAGAGCAAATAAAATTAGCCGCTGGAATACCTATTTTGGGACAAAATTATCTACCAAAACGACATGCTATTGAATGTAGAATAAATGCCGAAGATCCTGATAACAACTTTAGACCTTCTCCTGGAAAAATAACAACTTGGCATCCACCAGGCGGACAAGGAGTGAGAGTTGACACACATGTATATGCTAATTACACCATACCACCTCATTACGATTCTATGATAGCAAAAATTATTGCAGTGGCACAAACACGAGAAGAAGCAATAACTAAAATGTCGAGAGCGTTGGGAGAATTTGTGATTGAAGGCATAAAAACAACAATTCCATTTCATGAAAAATTAATGAAAAACGAAAAATTTATTAGTGGAAATTATACAACTAAATTCTTGGAAGAGTATAAAATATGATAAGGTATATACTGCAAGCGTTTCTCACAAGTGTCAAGTTCAAGGCTTTTTTAAAATATTAGAATTAAAGTTTACCTTTGTAAA
>JAOZTW010000521.1 GCA_029938985.1 Bacteroidales bacterium
TCTTAATATAGTAAATTGGTTTTTTTATTGAAAATCATATAGTTAATTGTCACAAAAAAAGTTTTCCCGACTTTTCAGTAAAGTATAAATTTAGAATTAAACATAGAAAGTAAACGTGCTGATTAGTTTGATTATACCAAATAAACTCAACAATTATTTATTTCTGTTTGCTTGTAAATAGTCAGTTATACTATATAGATAATTAAAGAATAATTCGGGTTAGTATGTCTTATTGTCTTGCTCCAAAAATTATACTCCCAACTCTTATCATTGTGCTTCCTGATTCTATTGCAATTTTATAATCTCCAGACATGCCCATCGATAGTTCAGTAAATTCTTTTGATTTTTCAAAAAACCTGTTTTTAACATCATCAAATGTATTTTTTAATAATGCAAATTCATTTCTTATTTTTTCAACTTCAATGGTGTTAGTTGCCATTCCCATTAAACCAACAATTTTAATATTTTCCATATTTTGATACACTCGTGACTCCAAAATATTCTTTAATTCTTCAAATGATAAGCCGAATTTTGATTTTTCATCTGCTATGTAAATTTGTAATAAACAGTTTATTACTCTATTATTTTGTTTTGCACGCTTATTAATTTCTTTCAATAATTTTATGCTATCCACTGCATGAATTAGACTAACAAATGGAGCAATATATTTTACTTTATTTGTTTGCAAATGTCCAATCATGTGCCATTCTATATCAGAAGGTAGCTTTTCGTGCTTTTCAACTAATTCTTGAACTTTATTTTCTCCAAAAATTCGTTGTCCCACTTTGTAGGTCTCTTCTATCATTTCAATTGGTTTTCTTTTTGAAACAGGTATTAAAGTAACATTTTTTGGAATTGAATTTTTTATTTTTAATAAATTTTCTGCTATAAACATTATTTTCTATTTTTATAAATATTTCTTTTTCACTTATATAGATAATCAAAGACTATTTATTTCAATAAATAACTTTTCAAAAAACAAATATTTTTATCTATTTTATTGCACCAGCAGTGCAAAAAAACGATAGAATTAATTGATAATGTGGATATAACACACCACTGAGGTGCGTTTACAAATTTTATATATTTCTATCAATATATTGTACCGCTGGTGCAAAAAATAAATATAATCTTAAATCTATAAGAGCCTATTTTAATATGTCTTAATTTTTTAACAAAGATAAAATAAAATTTTATTTTAATTAATATTTTAAGTTTTTTATTTTTATTTATAATAAAATTCTAATTTTCAATATTTAAGAAATAATAGAGAATCAAATTTTTGTGAAAAATTTACTCAAGGTTTTTTTTAACTTTTTTTTTTTTAACTTTGTTTTTTTAAAAAAGCAAATGAAAGTATTTAATCTTTTGTTTATATGAAAAAAATAGCTTATTAATTTATTGTGTTGCTTTCAATTTTGACATAAATACCGTTATTGAGGGTGGCGAAATATTAAAAAAAGACGGAGAATTAACAGGTGTTTTAATAGATAATGCTACCGATAAAATATACGAATTAAGTAAAAACGAAAATAGAGAAGAAGTTGTAAAATCGTTATTATTGGGACAACAAAACTGTTTTGAAGTGGTCTTATATCTTTGTCAGATGCGGGTTTGGATGGTGCTTTGGGGGGCAGGTGGAGCTTGTTTGCTCGAACCTTATAACGACGACCCTCATAATCATGGATTAATTATTACCCCACCTGATGAGCTGAAAAATTATGTGAAATTGCTTTTGATAATAACTATCAAGTTTGTAAGGAATGATACAATTATTCAAAGGTTCAATGATACAATTATGTGATTATAAACCAATAAATTAAAAAAATACAAATGTGTAAAAACTTTTGTATGGGTGCTTACTCATTGCATTGGCGATTCGGCACACAGACTGATGTTAAGTATTTATTCAGCGTTTTTGCAAGATAAAAATGATTTACGTTGGCGAATTGAACACGCCCAAGTGATAAACGAAAATGATTTTGATTTATTTGGCAAGTATTCAATTATTCTTTCGGTGCAAACCACACATGCAACTTCTGACATGTACTGGCTGGAACAAAGAATTGGTAGTCAAAGAACTAAAGGTGCTTATGCTTATCAAAGATTATTAAAACAAAATGGTTGGATTGCTAATGGACGTGATTTCCCCGTTTCATAAGTAAGTATCTATACAAAAGTTTTTACACATTTGTATTTCTTTAATCTATTGGTTTGTAATCAAATAATTGAATAATTGTATCATTCATTATAAAATACCTTGTGATTTGTACTTATGAAAAACCCATAAAATAAAATTAAACTTATGTTAGTACTTGGAATTGATGTTGGAGGCTCAGGGCTAAAATCTGCACTTGTAGATAATAGTAAAGCTGTTATTGTTTCAGATGTTTTTACTGTTTCCACAAAAAAATTAACACCAGAAGAGTTTGGAGAAAGTGTAAAAAAAATAGTAACACATTTTAATTGGAATGGGATTATTGGTTGTGGTTTTCCTGCTGTGGTGACTAATGGAATTGTAAAAACAGCTACAAATATTGACAAAAAATTTATTAATACCGATTTAGTCGAACTCATAAAAAAGACTACAAATTGTCAATCTTTTGTGGTAAACGATGCAGATGCAGCAGCTATGGCAGAATTTAAGTTTGGACTCTGTAAAGATGTAAAAGGCTTAAAATTAATGATTACACTTGGTACTGGAATTGGTACAGCAATTTATAAAACAGAACTTATTCCAAACTTAGAATTTGGATTAATTACTATGAAAAATGGAATGATTGCCGAAAAATATTGTGCGGCTTCTATTAAAACCAAAGAAAATTTATCGTATGAAACTTGGGCTAACAGATTGGACGAATATTTAAAAGAAATAGATTCTCTCACAAATCCAGATTTAATAGTTTTGGGAGGTGGAATAAGTAAAGATTATGAAAAATTTGAAAAATATATGAGTTTGAAAAATAAAATTCAAACAGCAACTTTTTACAATAATACTGGAATTATTGGTGCAGGAATTTCAATAAACATAATACCGTAAACGACAATTAGGAATTAAGAATTGGTTTACACCTTAAAATTCAATTATTTATAAAATATTGTGTTGAAAAACAAAGTTTCATAATATAATAAAATATTAAAATAAATTAATAATTTAATTAAAATGGCAAACAAAAAACCAAAAAGCTACATAGAAGCAATAAGTGAGCTTAATACAATTATTGAAGAAATAGAAAACAACGAATTAGATGTTGATAATTTATCCAAAAAAATTAAGAACGCCTCAGAGTTATTTGAGTTTTGTAAAAATAAACTTTATAAAACAGAAAAAGAAGTAGAAAAAATAATGGAAACAATAAACTAAGTGAAAAAGAAAAAATACGTAGCTTGATGTTACTTTTTTTTCTTTTCCACTAAGGCATATTAAAATAACTGAAAAGTCGGAAAAAATTTTTCGCACATCTCGGTCTAATACATCTGCGATTTCGTCTGCATTTAATTTAGAACAAAGTAATTTACAACATATTAAATACTCTTTAAAAGAGCCGTGTTTTCCATAAATATCTGAAAATGCTGTTTCTGAAAAAGTACAACCGCAAGTCTTACTTTTAAAACGTTGTCTAGGTTCAACATCATTTTTGGTTATATAGCTTCCCCATTTTATAGCTTCAATTTTTTTTTATGATGAGAACATTTTGGATTTGGACAAAATATATTTATATTTTTTTTTCGTGTATATGAAATAAATTTTAAATATTTTTGCTAATATAATTAAATTTAGCACACCAACACTATTTTGTAGGGACTATCCACAAATTAGATTTCATTGTTTAAATCGTCAATATCTAAAATTTTATTTTTGTAGTTCAAAAAAGTACCATTTGGATAGCGATTAGTCTGGCCATTTTTTGTTTTTCCATATTTCAAAACTTCTTTTTCAAATAAATAATTCCTAAAAACAAACTTTAGGTTGGTATATTATTTTACAAATGTTTTTAAGAATTGTTGAAATTTGCATTTGTTTTTAGAAAAGAACAATTTATTAAATAGTGATAGGGTTTAGAGTACTCAAAAGTGCAGATTATCATAAAAAAAAGTATTTATTAAATAGATTTCAAAAATTGCTTAAAATTTATATATTTATTATCTTTCACTGTTACAATACATTATAGTTAAATAAAGGTTGAATAAAAAAAACAGAAACAATAATAATACTTATTGCTTAC
>JAOZTW010000522.1 GCA_029938985.1 Bacteroidales bacterium
TTTTCACAAAACATATTAAACAAATGAAAAAATATATTATATTATTGCTTTTACTATCTAATTCACTAATAAATTTTGCACAAAATCGTCATATTGAATTTGATAACCTTACAATAAACAAGGGTTTATCGCAAAGTGTGGTTCGCTCAGTTTATGTAGATTCAACAGGAATTGCTTGGATTGGAACAGATGATGGCTTAAATAGATACGATGGTTATGATTACGAAATATTTAAAAATCAGGAAGATAATCCATTTTCATTGTCAAATATAGGTGTGCGTTTGATATGGTTTGAAGATAGTTATAAGAATTTATGGATATTAACAGCTGATGGTTTGTTGAATAAATTTAATTTAAAAACAAAACTGACAAATAATTATGGTAGTGAAATTCCTGACAGTATAGGTTTTAATCAATTTTTTAAACGAAAATATATTGAAGATAATCAATCTAATATTTGGTTTTGTTCAAGAACAGGACTTTTTAAATATATTAGAAACAAAGACACTCTAATTGCCTATCAAACAGAGTTAGGGAATGAAAATTCTATACCTACCAACAATGTCTTTAATTTTATTATTGATAAAGAAAAAAATCTTTGGATTGGAACTATGAATGGGATTAGTAGATATTTGCCTGAAACAGATGATTTTAAAAATTACATTGTTTCGGAAGATAACAATTTATTAAATTCCGTTTTTAATTTTCATTCAGACAGTGATGATAATATTTATGCACTTGGAGCTAATGGTTTTTGGACATACAATAAACAAAAAGATGATTTCATATATACTGAAATGCAAATTGCAAATCGAAATATTACTCGACAATGGACGCATCTTGATAAAAAAAACAATTTATGGTTCGGTTTTTCTAATGGACTTTATAGATATGATATTAAAACTGAAAAAATAAGTTCTTATGTAAACGAACCTGAAAATGAAAAATCAATTTCAAATAATATTATTAGAACAATTTATGAAAGTGAATTAGACGAACTCTGGATTGGAACACAAAATGGATTAAATAAATATAATTATCAATCGGATAATTTTACTTCCTATTTTCGTGAAACAGAGAATAATTACACAAATATTGTTAGCTCTATAACTGAGGATTTCGAAAATAAAATCTGGTTAACTCATAACATTAATAATGTAGGAGCAAGAATTAGTCTGTTTGACCCTAAAACAGAAATATTTACAGACATTTTAACAAATCCAATTTTTAATACATCAATATCACTTGATTATACTTTGGTTAACTTTTTTATTAATGATAAAACTTTACCTTATAAAGACATATTTAATAATATTTGGTTTGGCTCTTTTGGTGGTGGAGTTAGTAAATATCAACCAATTGTGAAAAATTTCGAAACATATTTGCACGACCCGCTTGAAGAAAACTCAATTCCTGCTGGTGGAGTATGGGGATTTATACAAGATAAAAACGGAATTATTTGGACTTCAATAGTAAATTATGGATTAGTTGGAATAGATAATAAAACAGGACAAATTGCAGATAGATTTCCAGGTAATATGAATGATGTTAATGGTTTACGTTCACAATGGATAACCTCAATGGATGTAGATAAAAATGGCGAAATTTGGCTTACTACTACAATTTTTGGTTTAAATAAATTTAATCCATATACAAAAAAAGTAGTTCATTTTTCTAATAATGCAAATAATTCAAATTCTGTAAGTTCGGATAATAGAGTTAGATATTTGATTGTGAACAGCAAAAACCACGTTTGGCTGGCTGTTGATAATATTGGTATTGATGTATATGATATTGATAATGACAAATTTGAACATATTATTTTAACACAAAATGCTCAAGATAGCTTGAATGTAAATTTTGTTTCACAAATGTATGAAGATTCGAACAATAATATTTGGATAATGGGAAATGCTGTTCAAAAATACGATTTAAATACCAAAAAATTTACTACATTTCCTACTGATTCTGATGGAGTAAATGGATTTAAAGCAAACGATATTTATTCTTGTGTTGAAGATAAAAATAATAATATGTGGTTTGCAACAACTGGTCATGGATTTTGCAAATACTCTGCAAAAGAAAATACTTTTAAATATTATGATGAATCAGATGGACTTTGTAATAACTTTGTTTATAATATAGTAGAAGACAACGATGGATATTTATGGTTGTCAACAAATTTTGGTATTTCTAAATTTGACCCTAAAAATGAAATTTTCAAGAATTTTTCAGTAAACAATGGATTACAAAGTAACGAATTTAATGCAAATGCTTATTTTAAGGCAGATGACGGAAAAATTTATTTTGGTGGTATTTCAGGTATTAGTGCTTTTTATCCCAATAAAATCACAATAGACGATTACTCTCCTTCAATAATTCTCAGTAATTTGCAAATTTCAGAAAAAGATGTAAATGCCTTGACACCCAATTTATACCATTTATTAGATTCCGAAAATTCAAATAAATTGATAAAATATAACGATAATTATTATTTGTCAGGTATTTTAGAATATGTTGACACATTAATTATTTCCTACAAAGAAAAAACATTTTCTTTTTTAATGACAGGAATAGGAAATCTTAATCCAAAAGAAAATATATATAAATATAAATTAGAAAACTTTGAAGATGATTGGCATTTTTCAGGTAATCGTAGATTTGTATCATATAGTAATTTACCTCATGGAGAATACGTTTTTGTTGCCTATGCAGGAAATTCAGATGGAGTTTGGAGCAAAGACCCTGTAAAACTTCACATAATAATAACTCCGCCAATCTGGAAAACATTATGGTTTAGAATAAGTATTATGCTAATTATAAGTATATTAATGTATTTATTGTATAAACTAAAAATAAAACGAATAGAAAAGAAAAACCAAGAACTTGAAAAAGAAGTAGAAAAAAGATCGGGTGAAATAATTGAAAAAAATGAGGAGTTGTTGCAACAACAGCAAGAAATTCTGGCACAATCAGAAGTATTAGAAGATGCTAATAGAATAATATCAAATAAAAATAAAAATATTGTTGATAGTATAAACTATGCTTCTAATATTCAAGAAGCATTATTACCTCCAAAGACTCAAATAAATACTGTTTTTCCTGAAAATTTCATTCTATTTCGTCCACGGGATATAGTTTCTGGAGATTTCTTTTGGTTTCGTAACATCAACGATTCTATAATATATTTAGTTGCAGATTGCACAGGACATGGCGTTCCTGGAGCTTTTATGAGCATGTTAGGAATTGCATTTTTAAACGAAATAGTTAGAAGAAGTGATATAACAAGTTCTAATCAAGTTTTAGATGTACTCAGAGACAGAGTAAAACAAGCCTTGGGACAAAAAGGAGATTTTAGTGAAAATCAAGATGGAATGGATATTGGAATTGTTGTTATTAATAAGATTACCAAAAAATTACAATTTTCAGGAGCTTACAGAGCACTATTGCTTTTCAGAGAAAAAGAATTACAAACAATAAAAGGAGACAGAATGCCAATTGGAATTTATAGAAAAGAAGTGCCTTTTACTAAAACAGAAATTCAACTTCAAAATAATGATAGCTTTTATTTGTTTACAGACGGATATCCAGACCAATTTAACAAAACAGATAGAAGCAAGTTTTCTATGTTACGTTTCAAAAAATTACTTACAGAAATTCAAGATAAAACAATGAATAATCAAAAAAGTTTTTTAAATCAAACTTTAGAAGATTGGAAAGGAGCTTCCAAACAACTTGATGATATACTTGTGGTTGGTTTTAAAATTGATTTAGATATAATTGTTTAAAATTCCCTGATAGTGAAAATAAAATAATAAGTAGCTCCAAGATACACCGTTTTTTTGTTCTTTTAATAAATTTAAGAAGTCATTAAATAGCTCCTTATTTGCAGATTTTTAAATTAATTGATTGTAGAAAAAGGGCATTTTTCATAAATACCAAAAAATAGTTGACTCTTTTTTTTCTCAGCAATGTTTTACAAAGCGACATAAAAAAGTCGGTAGTCTTTACATAACAGTGTTGGTTAATAAAAAAGGGCGTTTTTCATAAGTGTAAAGTACAAGGCATTTTTATTTTTTAAATACCGCAGTTTACTATTGTAAATGAGGATTTTAAAATAATCAAAAAAACGCTGTAATTTGCATTTATGAAAAATGCCTAAAAAAGGCTATATTGCCAATATTAAACAAAAAATAATTACTTATTATAAATATGTAAA
>JAOZTW010000523.1 GCA_029938985.1 Bacteroidales bacterium
TAAAATTCAAAAGAACAAGTTTAAATGGTTAATTATTTATTTTGATATGCCTAAGGCATATTAAAAACAAAAAAACGGTGTATCTTAGAACTACTTATTATTTAATTTTCACTTAATATGCCAAAGAGCTATAAAAAATTCAAAAAAAACAAACAAAATGAATATAGAAAAAAATAAAATAGTATCGTTACATTATGAGTTACGAACAAGTAAAGATGGCGAGATTCAAGAAACTACAAAAAATAGCGAACCATTAACATTTATTTTTGGACAAGGTAACATGCTTCCAAAATTTGAGGAAAATTTAAAAGATTTAAAAACGGGAGATAAATATAGTTTTATGCTTTCACCGCAAAACGGATATGGAATTTGCAATCCTCAAATGATTATTGAAATACCTAAAACTACATTTGCACCAGATGGAAATTTAGACCCAAATGCTGTTTCTGTAGGTAAAGTTATTGGGATGCAAGACAATCAAGGTAACCGTTTTAATGGTACAGTATTAACAATTGGAGATGCAAATATAACTATGGACTTTAACCATGCTATGGCAGGAAAATACTTGTTTTTTTCTGGCGAAATAGTTGAAGTGCGTGATGCTACTCAAAAAGAACAGGAACACTCGCATCACCATGGAGACGGACATGAATGCACTGGTTGCGGGAAACATTAAGGCTTTTTTATAAGGCATATTAACTATTTAAACTTTTTGTTTAACTAAATATAATAATAAAATAGACTTTAAAAGTGGGGGGTGTTTATATGTGGTTAGTGAAAATAAAATAATAAATAATACCAAGATAGGCAATTTTTTTGCTCTGCTAATAATAAAAATAACGGCATATCTTAGAATAATTCTTATTTTATTTTTACTTATATCCTTGACATACAAAACTTTCTAATATTTTTTATAAAATGTCTTACAATTAAAACTCAAATTTTTAATCTTAAATCTACAATTATGGAACAGAATTTCAACCCGAGAAAAAACTATGAATCAACAAAGAAAGAAATTGGATATGTTTCATTAAAATATGCAACCACAAAAGATTATAAAAGAATAGGTTTTAAATCCGGACTTGAAGTTCATCAACAACTTAAAACTGATAAAAAATTATTTTGCAATTGTCCTTCTGGTGTTTTACACGAAAGTGATGATTATGATGCAGAGTTGATTAGACACATGCGACCAACTTTGAGTGAACTTGGCGAATATGATGGAACGGCTTTGATGGAATTTAAGACAAAAAAAAATATTACATATAGAATAAAGAATGAAACAACTTGTACCTACGAAATTGATGACACACCTCCTTTTCCTATTAATAAACAAGCACTTGAAGTAGCCTTAGAAATATCTTTACTATCCAAATTAAACATTGTTGGCGAAGTTCATATTACTCGCAAACAGTATCTTGATGGAAGTATTCCTGCTGGTTTTCAACGAACTGCTATATTGGGAGTTGAAGGAGAAATACAACTAAAAAATAAGAAGGTAAAACTGATTCAACTTAGTATTGAAGAAGACTCTTGTAGAGAAATTTCTGATGTAGGCCATGAACGAATGTACAAAACCGATAGACTTGGAATGCCACTTATTGAAACAGTTACATATCCTGAACTTTACACTCCACAAGAATTAATGGAGGCCGCACAATACATTCGTTTTTTAAATCGCTCAACAGGAAAAGTTAGAGTAGGAATTGGTGCAGGACGAGAAGATGTAAACGTAAGTTGTAGAGGCGGTTCACGTGTTGAAATAAAAGGAGTTGCACATAATAAATGGATACCAAAACTTTCTCATATTGAAGCTTTTAGACAATATTCTTTGCTTAATTTGAAAAAAAAATTAAATAAAAAAATAAAAAATAAAAAAAATTGGAAAATATCATATAAATACATTGATTATCGTGATTATAAATTTGAACACGAAACTATATTAAAAGCCAAACAACAAAACTATACTTTTGTTGTACTTAACCTCCCTCAATTTCAAGGTGTTTTGTCGCATTTTACTCAACCAGGAAAGATTTTTGCCGACGAAATTGCCGACAGATTAAAAGTGATAGCATGTATTGAAAAACCCAACATGATACACTCAGAAGGACTGGAATCTGTAATACATTCAAGTGAAAGTGAGGCTCGTTATAAGAAAATTGAAAATTTATTAGACGCAAAATTTGACGACGCTCAAATTATATTGTGGGGACCAAAAGAAGATATTTCTACTGCTTTAGAAACAGTAAAAGAACGTTGTTTGATGCTCTTTGAAGGTATTCCTGAAGAAACAAGAAAATCATTTGCAGATGGTACAACTATGTTTGAACGAGTACTGCCTGGAGCCAACCGAATGTATCCAGACACCGACTCAGCACCTATACCGCTTGAAAATAGCTATATAGAAAAGCTTTCACAAAACTTGCCTATTGATATATCTGATAGATACGCTCAATTATTAAAATGGAAAATACCTGTTGACACATTTGACTACATCTTAAGAAATAATTTAATTCCAATTATTGAAAAAATTGTAAAACTTGGATATTCTCCAAAATATGTGGGAGCATTTTTTGGGCATAGCGTAAAAAATACTCAAGGAAAACTTACCAAACATAAAGATTTTTCTTTTAATAAAATCTATGGAATGTTCAAATTTATTAAAGAAGCAAAAATAGATAAATCAATAGCGAAAAGCATTTTGTCTATTATATACGAACATCCTAATATGGAGTTTGAATCAATACTAACAACAATAAAATTTCGCAAACGAGCTAAAAAAGAACTACTTGCCCCAATTGATTTTTTAATTGAAAAATTTAAAGAAATTAACAAGCCCGATAAAAAACATGTAATTGCAGATTGGATTATGGGAGAAATTCATCGCCAAGCTGTAGGTAACATTGACCTACGAATTCTAAAAGAAGAAATTGATTTGAGAGTCAAGTAGCTTTAAAAATACTTGATTACTAATATTTTTTAGGGTGTATTTTATTTTCTGTTTCGTTAAGAAATATTTACATATAAGTATTTCTTTAATCTATTGGTTTGTAATCATATAATTGTATCATTGCACCATTGAATAATTGTATCATTCCTTTGGCATTATAAATTTGGTTTCTATATTTTAGAGAATATTCTTGTTAGGAATAATAAACTTATTCCAGTGGAAATTAATATCATAATCATAACAATACTGCCACTAATATCTGCCGACGAAAGATTCATATACACAGAAACAGGTATTGTTTCTGTTTTTAACGGCATTGTTCCCGCAATTGTAAATGTTGCACCAAACTCACCAAAAGCTTTTGCCCATGTAAGAATAAAGGCTGAGAACAAACCAGATTTTGCTATTGGTAATGTTACGCTCAAAAAAGCCTTTAATTGAGAGGCACCAAGAGTTCTTGCTACATCTTCGTATCTGAAAGATATTTCGTCAAAAGTAGATTTTACCATTCTTGTTGATATTCCTAAAATCGTAATAAACTGAGCTATTACTATTGCCCAAAAAGTGTAAATTATTTGAAACACATGCTCTTGAAACCAAATTCCAACTTGATTACTAAACATAATTAGTAACATTGCTCCCAGAGCTGCTGGAGAAATTATTAGTGGTAATTCTAAAATGACATCAATAAATTTACTTCCAATAAACTTGTAACGAGACAAAGCATAACCTGCAGGAATGGCTATAATAATTGCAACTAATGTGGATATGCAAGCGGATAAAACACTTATTTTGATTGAAAATAATGTTCTTTTTGAAATTATTGATTTAAAAAAATCGTTTATATCAAAATAAAAAAAAGTAGAAACTATTAATGCCAAATAAAGTATCAATATTACAAAAGCAAAAACAATTGTAATTTTTTTAAAATTCATTTAATAAATTTTTGAATTTAAACATTAAGTGAAAATGAAATAATAAGTAACTCCAGAATACGCTGTTTTTTTGTTCTTTTAATAATTTAATAATCTGCAAATAGCAAGCTATTTAATGATTTCTTAAATTTTTAAAAGAGCTAAATAAACAAGTAAGCACCCATACAAAAGTTTTTACACAATTGTATTTCTTTAATCTGTTGGTTTACAGTTACATAATTATATCATTGAACTATTGAATAATTGTATCATTGAATCATTGCTTAGGTTGGTGTTAGGCATATCAAAATAAATAATTAACCATTTAAACTTGTTCTTTTGAATT
>JAOZTW010000524.1 GCA_029938985.1 Bacteroidales bacterium
TCTTTAATCTATTGGTTTATAATTGTATCATTGAACCTTTGAATAATTGTATCATTGTATCATTGAACCTTTGAATAATTGTATCATTCCTTATTTATTTTTTATTTTTCACTTACAACAATTCGGGTCTGTATTCAAAGTGCATACTGTCGTAGTGATACCATCTGCCTCCCCATATAAAACCATGTTTTTCAAATATTTCGATTAACTCTAATGGTATTTTATTTTTATAATAAATTATATCATCTTGTTTTCTTTTTGTCCATTTCCAGTAATTTGAGTGGTTAACATTAATGTCAATAGCAATACCAAAACTGTGGGCACTCAATCTTTGAGTTCCACTTATTTTACGCCAGTTAAAAGTTCCACCCATGTTGTCAATATATTTGTGGAGATGTGGAAGACTGTCTAATTGGTTTGAAATGGCTTGTATTTTTTGGCTTATTCCATTAATTTTTGATACCTTAATTTTTTTGTTTAGTGTGTTTGGAAGCCAAATAACTGTTTCTAAGTTGTTGTAAACTTCTGTTTTATTGTTGCCGTACATTTTTTTAAAAAACTCTTCGTTTCTAATTCTTCCTGGGTCAAAGTTTATTTTAGGAGTGTCGATAATTCCTGTACTATATGTGAAAAAAAACATATCTTGAATATCGGGCTTGTCTATCAATTGCTCAAAACTCTTCTTTTTCCCATCATCAAAAAACATTTTTGTGCCGTCTTTCCAAATCAAATAATTGTTTTCTATACTGCTAATAAAATCAGGATAGACTTTTATAAGTTTTTCACATTCAGCACATACTATGTCTGTTATTTTTAACACTTCAATTTTATTTTCTAATTCTACATTGTTTTTCTCTAACTCGTTTTGCTCTTGTGTAGAATTGTTGCATGAAACAGCAAACAAAAACAAAAGACCAATTATTAGTACAAAATTCTTTTTCATAACATTTCGATTTTAAAAATTAATAAAACCCATAGCATAACAAAATAAAGGGCAATTAGCAATATAAAAATAGGTTTACTGCTTAATATTCAATTATATATAAAATTATTGTTAAAAAAAACAAAGTTTTAAAATATAATAGTATAATGTCTAACTATGGTTAAAAACTCATCAAAAGTAGAAAATAAAATTATATAATTGAAAAAAATTTCATTTTTAAAAAATAATAAATATTTTTGCAGTTAGATATATCAAAAAATATTAATTTAATAAACAGTATATACTATGGCAGACGAAATAGCTTATCCAGTACAAAGGTTTCATTTTCAGGTAGATTGGGCAGATGTTACAATCAATTGCTCTGAAATTAGTGGACTAAATTCAACACTTGAAGTAATTAACTACTGCGATGCAAAAACTCAATGGATAACAAATCAACCTGGTTTGCAAAAATTTGATGATATTGTTTTCACCAAAGCAATATTTGAATCCGATGAGGATTATAAAACTTGGCACGAAAGAGTTGAAGCCAGAGATGGAGATTATAGAGAAACAGTTACTATTACTCAAAAAAACGAATTACACGAACCAGTGTTTATCTGGGAACTACAAAATGTTCATGTTACTAAATGGGAACAACCAGATTTGAATTCTTCTGCCAATGAAGTTGCTGTAGAAAAATTAATTGTAGTTTGTGAAAATATTGTAACTCAAATTGGGGGATAATTTTTTATGAAAACGATTGAAATACAGTAGAAATACAATTGAAGATGCGTAGCACCGTAATATTTGTAGAAACAAAAACAATTATAGTAACACCGCAATATTTATAACAATCTGTTGAGTTCTTTAAGGTTTTTCAAAATTTTAAAACCAGATTTTTAACCCAATAAAAATATTATTATAGCAAAGCCCTGAATCTGCAACGAGAGTTGCAACTACAGCATGCCCTATAGTTGTATATTTAAAAAATTGTTAATGCAATTTAGTATTGTCTTAAAAAAAAAAAATGGATTTGTTTTTTGCTTTTATAAATCAAACAATTACTGGGCGTGCTGTAGTTGCAACTCTCGTTGCAGATTCAGGGCTTTGCTAAGGTGTTAAAAATTTAGTGTTTTGGAAAAGTTTGTTTCATTTTAATTTCGTATAAATTTTATAACCTAATTTTTTAATCTCCCAAAAATATTATGAATTTTTCAAAAAATGAAGACAACTTTTTTAACAAAATAGCAAATTTTTAACACCTTAGGTGCGTAGCACCGTAATATTTATAGAAACAAAAAAATTATAGTTGATTTCTACAAATATTTCGCTATATACACCTAATTAAATAACCTGCTACATGTTACAAATATTTTGGTGCTATGCACCTTTTAAATTGGGTGCAAAAACTTTAGTCATTTATTATTATTTATTAAATTATAATTAAATAAAAACAAAAATATGAAAGCATTTCACGCTTACGACATTAGAGGAATATATAATCAAGATTTTTATAAAAATGATGCCTATAAAGTGGGCTTTTTTTTACCAAAATTATTGAATACAAAAAAAATATTAGTTGGTAGAGATGTTCGTATATCGTCGCCAGAAATTTTTGAATATCTAACTAATGGTATTACCGATGCCGGTGCTGATGTGTATAATATAGGAATATCAACTACACCAATGGTTTACTATGCTACTGCAAAAAACAATTTTGATGCCTCTGTTCAAATTACGGCTTCGCATAATGCAAAACAATACAACGGAATGAAAATTTCGAGAACAAACGCATTGCCAGTTGGTTACGACAATGGATTGGCTGACTTGGAAAAAATGATGCTTAACAACAAAATTAATATTAGCGAACTGAAAGGAAAAATTTTTTCTTTAGAAGTAAAAAATGATTATCTTAATTTTTTGAAACAGTATATTTCTGATTTTTCTAATCTTAAAATTGGTATTGATTGCTCTAACGGAATGGCGGGATTGTTGATTAAGGATTTGCTTGGCGATAAACCTAAATATATTTATGAAGAGCTTGATGGAAGTTTCCCTAACCACGAGGCAAATCCATTGGTGCCAGAAAATATTGTAGATTTACAAAAACTGGTACTTGATAACAGACTTGATTTAGGACTAATTTTTGACGGAGATGCAGATAGAGTTATGTTTGTGGACGAAAAAGGAAAATTTATTTCTCCCGACCTAATTATTGCATTGTTAGGACACTACTTTTTTGAAACTCATAATAGAAAAGGTAAAGTGTTGCAAGACATTAGAACATCTAAGGCGGTGGGAGAATACCTGCAACAGTTTGATGCAGAAATGCACACATGGAGAGTAGGTAGAGCTTATGCCGCTCTCAAATTAAGAGAAATTGATGGTTTGTATGGTGGCGAACTTGCTGGTCATTATTACTTTAAAGATTTTTATTATTCTGATTCTGGTCTTATGGCGGCTTTAATTGTTATTGATATTTTTGCAAAATTGAAACAAAAAGGAGTGAAGGCATCTGATATAATTAAAAAAATTGGAACTTATGAAAACTCAGGGGAAATAAATTTTAGAATAGAAAACAAAAAACAAGCTATGGATAATGTTAGAGAGTATTTTGTTGATAAACAAAAACCTGAAGTATCGCTCGATTTTGACGGTTATAGAATTGAATATAAAGATTGGTGGTTTAATATTCGTCCATCAAATACCGAACCGTATTTACGGCTATTAGTGGAGGCAAACTCAAAAGAATTATTGAACGAAAAAGTTGATATTATTAAAAATATTATAAAAAAACAGACTTAATATAAGATTGGAAAATGAATAGAATAGAAGAAATAATAAAAAATTCAAAAGTTACACTTTCGGATATTGAACGAAATTTAGATAACCTGCTTGAAGAAAAACATTTTCAGCCACGAGCTGATTTAAAAATATTGAAAACAATATCAAAAGACCTTTTGACACGAAAACGATATCCTCGCATGTTGGGATTGGCGGGCTTAAGAGGAACTGGTAAAACTACGCTTTTGTGGCAAACAGCTAAATATATTTATGAAAATGATTATAACAGAGATATTTATTTTTTTAATGTAGAACGACTTATAAAAAGCGGTGTGGAAATATTTGAGATTACAGAAGTAATTAGAAATATACCTGAATTTGAAAAAAGAACTGTCATGTTTTTTGATGAAGTTCATTTTGACCCAGATTGGAGTATTAGTATTAAAATATTATATGACAGCAACAAAGCTTTTATAATTTGTACTGGTAGCTCTG
>JAOZTW010000525.1 GCA_029938985.1 Bacteroidales bacterium
AAAACCTAAATTAACCTATGAAAAAAACAATAATTATTTTTTTTGTGTTATTTCTGTTATTTAATACAGGAGTATTTGCACAAGAAATTTACCTTAGTGGTGAACAAAAAAGAGGAACAGGACAAAATGCAGAACTTGTTTGTGAAGCTATAATAATTACTGACCAAATGCAAATTAGTATTATTGAAGGCGACAATGCAGGTTTTTGGATTGCTAATGAAAGTGCTACAATTCAAAGTTTTTTTAAAGAAGGTACAGAGTTTTTTCCTCCTGCAAAAGGATTTATTTTAGAGCCTGGCAAATATTGGGTTTATCCTAATTTGCGTGATAATCAAGAAAAAGCTACAGTAAAAATAACACTTTTAAAAACGGAATAATGATACAATGATACAATTATTCAATGGTTCAATGATACAATTACGTGATTATAAACCAATAGATTAAAAAATACAAATGTGTAAAAACTTTTGTATGGGTACTTACTGTTATTTTAAAGGCATTCTTAAAATATTCTAAATTTTCAAAAAAGAAGTTAACTTTTAATAAAGAAGTTCTTGAAAATTTAGAATATTATTAGTTTTCAAATATTTTACATATTTTTTATTCTTTTGGTTTTTTCATTATAGCATATATTTCGAAAATAAAACCTGCAAGAACAATAATTGGTGCAATAACAATTCTTCTAAAACTAAATATCTGAGTTTCATCAAAAACATCAGGGTCTGTGCTGCCTCCACCTGCCATGAGGATAAAGCCCAAAACAATTACTCCAAAGCCAATTAGTAAAAATATGTAATTTTGTTTTCCAATAGCAAATCCAACTTTGTTTCCGCTCTTCTCTGTTATATTTTTTTGTTTCATTTTTAAGTAAATATTATTATGTTATAAAACTGTATTTTAAATTCTTAATTTATATTAAAATAGATACAAAAATAGTTTTCTTTTTATTAAAAAAAAATTAGTTTAAATTTTTAAAATTTTCAAAAATTATTTTATTAAAAAATAAAATATAAAACAACCTTACATTCAAACTATTAATAGTCTGTTTTATAAATATAGATTTAATTTTATTTAACTGTTATAAATTTTTCTGCTTCAATTTTGTTTTCAAAAATATTTTTGCACATTTCAAAAGCTGTGGGAAATTCTCTAAGTTTTGTTTTTTTAATTTCGTTATACGAATATTTTTCATAAAACACTTCATTTAAAAAAGTAAGAAGCATATTTTTTCGTTTAGATTTAACTGTGTCCGAAATATTTAAACCCAGAGTTTCTATTGTTTTGTCCACCATATCATATATGTTGTCATCTAAGGCAGGATTGGGTACAAACATTTGAGTATGAAAATTATAGTCCATATATTTTTGAGCAAAATAATTTATGTTATCAGGTCTCATAAAATCAAATACCGCTTTGTCTCTTTTTATAGATTGATTTATATGTTTAGAAACAAGAAACAAATTATCCCATTCCCAATCGCATTCTAATTCACATTTTGATTTTGGTTTATAATGTTCAATATCAGCATCTATTCTTGGCTTTTCTCCAATAAAGCGTCCTGTTTCCCACAATTTTGAATTGTTTTTTTTATTATAATCCAAATCTATAGCCATTTCTGAATACGCACACAAACCTTGTTGACATATTAGTAGGTTAACAAAAACGTCTTTATAAAATTTATAACTACTTTTATATTTGGGGTATTTGCCGTTGTTTTCTTTTTTGTACTTTTCTATTTCTTCCACAAAATTAGTAGCAAGTATTAGTTTTTTTGCTTCATGCAATCTTCTCATGGCATCATATTATTTATATCCCATTCAAGTTTCTTGGCTATATTTTTAAATAATTCTAACTGTACTGATAATTTTTCTTTCAACTTATTTTTTTTGTAATAATCTATTTTTGACTGTATTTTGGCTAACTTATATAATTCTTTTTGACGCTCTTCACTTTCTTTGTCAATATCAAAAAGCTTTGAAAATATTTTATCCAACCTCAAATATTTTGGATAAATATTATAATTATCAATATGTCGTTCTCCATCGTAATAAAGTTTTTGTTCTACTTTACCTTCGTTGTTAAATTTAAGTTCAACTATTTCCCAGGGTTCAAACGAAGAAGCAATTGTTGGAGAATGAGTTGCAAAAAAGAACTGACAAGTTTTTTTGCCATTATTCCAATTTTCTTTAGTTATAAAATCAACAAATTCTTTTTGCACTTTTGGATAAAAAGAGTTCTCGGGTTCGTCTATTAAAATAATTGTGTTTTTTGGTTTCAACGAGAAGAGTGGAACTGTTCTTGACAAAATTTGTTGAGTACCAGTACTTAAAAATTGAGTTTGAACCTCCATTTTTATTTCTTTATTATTCTGACTACTTACACTTTCAATTGGTACGAATTTAATTTCTTCGGGGTTGTCTGGTTCTGTTTTTATTTTGAGATGAAATTTTGAAAACAACGGTTCAATAAAATTATTAAGCTCTTCTAATGAATTATTATGTTTTTTTAATTCCTGTATTTTTTCGTGATATTTATCAAGCTCAATTTTTATTTGATTAATATCTTTGGTTTTATATGCAATATTTCCAAACTCCGCACTTAATCTTATAGCTTTAACCTGAAACTCAGCTATTTTTTTCAGTATCGGATACCAATGTTTTTTAGGGTCTGATATTGCAAAATCAATGATATTAGGAATTTTATCGGACTTAAATTCCAAAATTTCATCGGCATCTAAATGTTTAATATTTTCAACAGCATAGGGTGGAAAATTTATTAATTTTATTTCAGTTTGATAATCATAAGTTTTATGTTGCAAAGTAGTTGTAGTATAGTTTGCATTGGGAATATTAGTTTTATCGCCAGATATATAGGCTTTTATAAGCTCCAACAAACTTGATTTTCCGCTACCACTTTGTCCTATAATACAAATTCTATCCAATGGTTCGCCTGCTTTGGAATGTCCTTTGGGGTATGTAAAATTTATTTGTACTTCTTTTTTAAACTGGTTATAATCTTTAAGAGTTATTTGAGTAATTTTTTTAACCGAATTGGGGTCAAAATCTCTGGCTTTTTTATAAAATTGTTTAGACCTTGTGTCGTCTTTAAAATAATTTTCTAATAAAAAAGCAAGATTATAATATGTAATTGCAATGTCGGGATTAAGTTCAATTGCTTTTTCAAAATAGTGCTTTGCTTTTTCGTATTCTTGAAAATGATTAGTTAACAGTAGTGCCAAATTATTATAAGCATTAGCATAATTGGGATTTTTTTCTATTGCTTTCTCGTAGCATTGTCTTGCGGTTTCATATTCTTGCCAATGGTCTTCCAAAAGATTAGCCAAATCATTATATGCCTTTGCATATTCTGGTTTTTTTTCTATTGCTTTTTCATAATATAATTTTGCTTTTTCGTATTCCTGAAAATTTTGCCACATCAGAGTTGCAAGATTACTATAAGCATCTACAAACTCCGGATTTATGCCAATAGCTTTTTCGTAATACTGTTTCGCTTTTTCGTATTCGTCGAACTGTAACCACAACAGATTTGCAAAATTATTATAACTTTCGTCATAATCTTTATTTATTTCTATTGCTTTTTCATAATATTGTTTTGCTGTTTGATATTCTTTAAAATGTTCGGTAATAAGAAGAGCTAAGTCGTTGTAAGCTCTTGCATCGCTGGGAGATAACTTAATCACTTTTTCAAAAAACAGTCTGGCTTTATCATATTCTTTGTAATGCCTAGTTAATAGACATGCCAAATTATAATATGCCATTGCGTTATTTGAATTTAATTCAATAGCTTTTTCGTAGTATTGTCTCGCTTTTTCAAATTCCTGAAAATGCTCTTTTTCTAATAAAGCAAGATTATTGTAGGCTTCCGAAAAACGAGGATTTAATTCCAATGATTTTTCATAATCTTTTTTCGCTGTTTTATAATCACCTCTGTTAAACGCTTTTTCAGCTTTATTGTAGTAATATTCTGCTTTTTCTATTTTTGTCATTTTATTTTATATTGTAAATTCTAAGTGAAAATGAAATAATAAATAACTCCTTAATAAGTACCCATACAAAAGTTTGGCGTTTTTCACGAGTATCAATTTCCTCGTTACTTTTGAAATATTAAAATACTTATTTACTAAAGTTTTTGCCTTCATATTTACCAGATTATTAGATAGTTGTAGTTT
>JAOZTW010000526.1 GCA_029938985.1 Bacteroidales bacterium
ACTCCAATTAATTTCAATCACTTCGTCTTCCAGTTTGCTTATCAAACTGTTTCCTACCACTATTTTATAATCAAGATTTGGTAATGCTTTTGGTTTTTTTTCATCAACCACCAAACTTAGCCAAAAACGCAAACGGGCAATGTCCACAGCTCCTTTTTCAATATCTACACCGTAAATACTTTCTTGTATAATGTTTTCTTTTACTTCATCGGGTTTCCATTTTGCCCCAGTGTCATAAGCAATTAGTTCTTTTATGTTGTAAATTTCTTTTAACAGCCCCATAGGAAATGCACCTGAGCCAATTGCAGGGTCGCAAATTTTCACTTTATCTAACAATTTGTCAATTGCTTGTAGTTGCTCGTTTGGTAGGTCGGTAGTTTCTTTTTGTTTTACCAGAGAAGTAATTGACGCTTCAATGTGCTTACCGGACGATTGAAGGTCTTTTAGCTTTGTTTTTAAATATTCCGATAAACTTTCTTGGCACATGTAATGCACAATTTCTTTTGGCGTGTAGTATGCACCTTTGTCTTTGTTGTCTTCCAACAGGTTTTCAAAAATATGCCCAAGCATTTCGGGGTCAACGGCTACAATTTCTTCATCGGGACTGTCTTCATAAATTGTAAAATTATAAGCATTTAAAAAATCAAGAAATCCTCTGTATTTTGGGTCTTCTTCGTTTAAAACATTATGAAATAAATCGGCTTTGAAAGTTAATATTTTATCATCGTATTTTTCTTTGTCGAAAAGTCCGCCGTTTAGGAAAGGTATTTTTAAAATTTTGCCGTTGGGCATTTCAAAATTATCTTCTATGCGTTCTTTGTTTAATGTTTCAAAAAACAATATTTTGAGATGATTGTTATAAAAAGTATCGTTTGCACCTGCAAGTTCATAATATTGCATTATAAAATTTTGCAAACCGTCTTTATAATCGGTATCAGATGCACCAAGCCATCCTTTTTTTTGCACAAAATACAGGAATACAATTCTACCGAGAAGTTTTTTTGTAAAATCTCTAATCGCTTTATCATCGGCATTAAAAACAGATATTCTGAAATTTGATTTTGCAATATGTTCTACAAATTTGTTATAATGTTGTAAATATTCATCAAAAAATGCTTTACTGAGTTTTTCAACAGAAAACGCCTTAGTAATAATTTCCATAGTAAGCGAAGTATCTTCACTTAATAATTCAAAACGTTCTGCGGCTGTTTTACAGCTTTCGTAAGTTCCAAGCAAATAAGTATATCGTTTTGCATTTGTTGCTTTTTCGGTAATTCCTTTTTCAGTAATTATACTGTCTTTTGCAATAAATGTTAAACGCCATAAATTTTTGTTGTTCGGACTTACAAAGTTGATAAGTGCGGATTGTCCTGATGTTAATAATTTACGTGCATAGCGTTGTATAGCTATTTTGGATTGTTCTATTTTTACTTTTGGTTGTAAATGTATTTCGTAACAGATTATTTCTGTTCCGTCATCTAAGTTAATTTTACCGTAAATAAAAACTTTATCTATTGATTTTTTTTCGGTTTGCGTTGGTTCAATGCTTGCAGGAATTGATGAACGCATATCAAAAGCATTTCCAAAAACGGGATTTAACACGTTTTTTGCAAAAAGTGATAAATCATAAGCTTGTTGTAATGCTTTTTTTATTTGTGCTTGATTTGCCATATTATTTGAAACTTTGTGTTAAAACAATTTTTGGGTTAATAATTCCAAAATGTGTATTTTCGGTTTTTGTAATATTCTCTACATTAGATGAGAAATCAAAATTATCTAATATATCAATAAAAAGTTTGTCTATAAAAATTTGAGGTTCTTTTAGCATTTTAGCGTTTGCAATAAAAAAAACATTTATGGTTTTTGGTAATCCTTTACTTGCAAAAGTTCCTTTTCTTATTATTTCCATAGCTCTTTTTAAAGCCAGTCTTTTTTGTTCTGTGTGAGCAATTTTAATTATTGCCGTTAAATTAGAAAGAGCTTTATTTTCGGCAGGGCTTAGATTTTTCTTTGTAATATTTTGTAAATCTTCTTGGTTTTTTTCTGATTTAAAAAATTTCATTGCCGCAAGTGTTTGCTCGTGATGTAGTTTGTGTAATTTTATTGCTTTTTCTTTTTGGTTTGCTTTATATATTTTAACTGCTTGTAAAAAATTTAGTTCAATAATTTGCATTTCGGGTGTTACCAAACAAAATACTCCCGGATGGTTTTTGCTTTTAAGATATGTTAGAGATGTGTTTTGCAAAGGGTATGTTATTTCGTTGTTATCGTTATTAAAAATAGTTGGTTGCAAATTTTCTTGTGCTTTTCTTCCACATCGTGCTTTGTTTTTTATGCTTTTATATTCTATAAATTTCTTTGGGTGCTTATTTTTAAAATTTCTTAATTCTATTAAATATTTAAGGATTTCACTTTCTTCTTTCACAATTTTATTTCCGAATAATGCACCTTCTCCTTTTTCTTCGAGCATAGAAAATATTTTATTGTCTTCGCCAAAAGCTGTATGAAAAGATTGAAGTTTGCGAAGTGCATTTTTTATTAAATTAATTTGTGCATCGCCTTCGGAGGACGGATAAAAATTATAGACATAAATATTATCGGCTCTTGACCCAATACGATTAACACGACCAATGCGTTGCATTAACCGAGTTGCGTTCCAAGGCGTATCGTAATTTATAATAAAATTACTGCGATGCAAGTTTATACCTTCTGCGAGAACTTCGGTAGTAATAATTATATCGTAATCGTGTTTCCATTTATCCTCCTCTAAGTTGGCATCAAAATTATCAAATAAGATACTTTCTTTATTTTTTCTGTTTTTTGCACTAATTGTTAATATGCCTTTTTTTGTTATCTTCTTTAATTGTTCTGTAAGTTTTTCTGCTGTTTCTCTACTTTCTGAAAATATAACTAACTTGCCTGAGATATTTTTCTTTTTGTCAAAAAAATTAGTCTTAATGTTTTCTGCAAATTCTTTAAGTTTAGGGTCTTTTTTTACTTCGTCCCAACGTTCTATCAAATCATCAATGTATTCTTTGTCTGATTTTAAATGTGTTAAAAATTCATCAGAAAACTCGTCTGCCCTATATTCAATATTTTTTAATTCAAATTCCGGTTCGTCAATGCTTTTTTTATTTATTAATTCTTCAATATCATCGTAACTATAACCCTCTTCTAATAGTTTATTTATATCTAAGTCAGGTGCAATGAAAATTCTGTCTTCTTCAAACATGTAAATCATATTGTTTATAGCTTTTCCTAATCGTCCGAGCGACATTTTAAAAGCGAAAAAACTACTTTCTAAACGTTTGATTAAGAGGGTTTTCATAATTGCAGAAAGCCTACCTGAAATTTGTCCTACATTTCCGTATCTTGTTTTTGCTAATTTCTCATCAGCCAAAAATTCAATTGCTCTATACCTATAATAGCCAACTCCTTCTGTTTCGTTTCCGTCTTCATCTAAACTTGTTAATAACGAAATTGTATCGAAAAACAAACGTGTGAGTTTTTTATTTAACTTATATTTTAATGCAAACGGACCTTTTACTTTTGGAAATTTAATGTTTTGTTTTTCTAAATCGTCCAAATAATCGGGATTGTTTTCAATATCGGTTCTTGTTCTGCGAATTACGAGTTGTTCAATAACGTCGTCTCTTAACTGCTGAAATAATGCTTTTAATTTTTTTAGATTTAAAGGATTTTCTTTTGATAGTTTTTTGTATTTTTCGTTAATTGGCTTGAAATATGCCTGTAAATTTCTAATATTTTCAAGTGTGCTGTTTCGCTTGTCCTGAAATAAATATAATTGATTTTCTATATCTTGTGGTCTGTTATTTAGTGGTGTGGCAGAAATTAAGATTATTTTTTTTCGGTTATCTCCTGTTTCTGATGGTCTTTTACGTGGTGTTTTGCAAATTTCCTGTAACTTAATATACATATCTGTATAATCATTCCTAAATTTATGACTTTCATCAATAGCAATTAAATCAAAATCTTCGGGATTGTATTCGTTTAAGTTCTCTTTATTTATAATTCTATGCAGACTACCAATTGTAACAAAGCTAAAATGTAAATCCAATTCAAATTCTTTAACAGTCATACGCCAGCCTTTTTCAATTGCTGGTGGCACAACTCCGAGAATTTTTGTATGTGTTCCCTTTTCATAGATGAATTTTTTA
>JAOZTW010000527.1 GCA_029938985.1 Bacteroidales bacterium
TAACAATATCAAACAATGGGTTGTGTTTACCTTGCAAAATCAAGGCAGTTACAACATTAACACAATTAACAATATCAAACAATGGGTTGTGTTTACCTTGCAAAATCAAGGCAGTTACAACTTAAAGGAGATGTATTTGAACAAATTAAAAGTTGTGTTTACCTTGCAAAATCAAGGCAGTTACAACTTTTAAATCATTTTCTCTCACGTTAAAAATGTTGTGTTTACCTTGCAAAATCAAGGCAGTTACAACTTGTTGTGCATAACACGTTGATACAATGTTATTGTGTTTACCTTGCAAAATCAAGGCAGTTACAACCAAATAAAGCAAACAAGTCATGAGAAATTAATTGTGTTTACCTTGCAAAATCAAGGCAGTTACAACCAAATAAAGCAAACAAGTCATGAGAAATTAATTGTGTTTACCTTGCAAAATCAAGGCAGTTACAACCACACTTGTTTTTTGCTAAGGTAAAATATTGTTAAAAAGCCTATTAAATGTACGAATAGGCATAAATAGGATTACAAAAATCGTTATATTTTATCAATTTTTTGTAATACTTCTCGTATTTTTGAATCGTAAACTTGGTATATTTGTTCGCTAAATGTTTTACTGTTGTTTATATCTGCAAATTTCTCTATTGTAGCTTTTGGTGGAAATTGATTATGAGAAAAAGTATTTCTAACAATATTTAATAAAACAAATTCATTTTCATTAATCAAATTTTTATTTTTCAAATACATTAAATAAGGTTCGTGTTGAATATTTGATTTGTTACTTCTTGTGTTATGCAAAGAAATAATTTCATCTCTATCTATTTCTATTAATTTTTTTTCTAAAACAAAAGCATGGTCAAAAATTAATTCTTTTACTTTATTATAAGTTTGCAATTCTTTTTTTAATTTAGAATGCTGTATAATAGTATCTTTAAAATACTCAAACAACTCTGGCAATCGTCTATCGTGTACAAATTTTTTGAGTATAGAAAAATCTTTTCGCTTACGATTGTCAACTATTGTTTTCTCAATTTGTTTTCCTTTGTTTGGTTCAAACGAAAGTTTTCCACTAATTTTTTGTTTTATTTCAATATTTTCGTTTAAAGTATTTTTTAATTCATTTAATTTAATATTCAAATCGTTGTCCGACTCTATAGTGTTTTTTATTATCAATAATAAAATCCTGTCAGTTTCATGATTAAAACGAATTGCTTTTTCATTTTCGGTTATCACATTATTAAAAACTGCAAGAACTTGTTTTTTCAGAATACTGGGTAGCCGTCTGTTTGTTTTTCTTACTAATTCTCTCTGTTTGTATAATTTATGGTAAGTAAAATTCAATTTATTGTAAAAATAATTTTTTATTTTTGGTTTTGTACCAAGTGTAAAATTAATTTTTTCATCATATATAATATATTCTCTTTCATAATTGTAGAATCCTTGTAAATTATTTTCGCCAAACCATAATTTTAACAAATAATGATATTTATCGCTTTGTTTGTAAATAATGCCTTTTTTATCTAAAATTTTCTGCAAGGCAATTTTAATAGCATTATCAAAAATATTTGTTGGTAAATCAACCGCCAATTTTTTTCTATTTTCTAACCATTCGCTAAAATTATTTTTTTCTTTATTAAGGTTACGAATACTTAGCGGAAGTTTTTTCATATTTTCAGGAAGTTCAACTTCTGTTAATTGTTTCTTTGCTTTTTCGTTCCATTTAAGATTATAAAAATTATTAAATATCCAAGAATCTTCAACTTCTCTTTGTTCGTTTCTCTGTTTTCTCCTATTGTAACGTACAATTGTTCTTTTTTTAGTACCTTTTTCAGTTAAATATTTCTCATAAAATTCGGAAGTATTATTGATCTTATTAATTTGTAAATAAACCAAGAAAGGGTGTCCTTTATCTTTATTAAGCAAATTAAGTTCATTACAAATTTGATGAAAAATATCTTTCTTTTCCTTGTCTGCGTATAATGCCAAACATTCCTGCATTTTATGGTAATAGAAAGAAGTAATTTTTTGTTTTACTTCTTTTTCAATAATCAGATCTACAATATCATGTGCCAAAAAAGTTGCCATTTCTCCAATTTTTGGAGACTTTCCTTGTTTAATATTTTTTATTCTAAAACTACAATCCTTTTTTACAGTTTTAATCCTGTTTGAGATAACATGTTTATTTTTAACCGCTGAAATTGCCAACCAATAATTAATTATACGGCTTGGAATTTGTTTATCGTTCAGATTATAGTTTTCCAAAATTTCATTAAGTTTAATTTTTCGAGTTTTTAAATCTGTTCTATTTTCATTATTGTATGCTGTTTTGTTTTTATTTGCTCTAAATTTTTTATAAAAAGTTTTTTCAAAATATAACTGTTTTTTAACCTCTTCTATAAAATTTATGTCAAAAATAGTATTATTAAGTTTAAAGAAATTATCAATAATTTGTTCTGCTTTACCTTTGTCGATAATATTTAGTAAAACAATTTTTTTAAGTTCGTGAATACTTAAAAATGCATTTGGTTGAATTAATTTTAAATTATATTTTGATTTGTTTCTAATATTCTGCGACTTAACTAATTTTGGACATATCACAGCATCTTTACTGCCCCGTCCTGCAATATATTTAAATCCAATTTTATTTTGTTTAATATTATAATGTGGTGCAAATTGTTCAAATTCAGAAGTGTTAGTATCTATTTTATTTGAAATTTTTTCTTCATAATATTTTTTTGCTTCTTTTTTAATTTCCTCAATAGCAATTGTATCTGTGTTCACTGGAAGTAAAAATTTTTCTAAACGTCCAAATGCTTTTGCATTTTCTACAATAGGTCGTTCTTCCTTTGTATTTAAAAATTTTTTATCATATTTATCTATTTGATATCTACCTAAATTAATATGAAAAAGTATTTTTTCTGTAAATTGTGTACTATCTAAATACTGCAACGCAAAATAATTAAAACGGGAACTATATCTTGTTCTTTTTATGATATTAATAGAATAATCTTCATAATCTTCTTCTAATGTGTTAATTGTGGGAAGAAAATTTAGTTTATTAAAATCTGTCAATACCTCAAAAAGATTTTTAGGACATTTGTCTAATTCATTCAACATTTCCAAAGCCAAAGCTTGTTTTGGGTTTTCGCTAACAAATCTGTTGTGAGGTAATTTTACACAAAAAACAGAAAATACCTCTCTTGTAGCTTTAAATTCCTGTGTGTGTGTAGCTTTGAATCCAATAATTTTATTAATAAAATGAAAAGCATTTTCTCTGTCAAGAAATAGACAAGTGAAAAAAACTAATCCTTTTTCTGTAATTTTGTTATTTTCAATCAAATAGTTTGCCATATTCGTAGCAAGTTCAAAATGCTGTTCTTCAAAAA
Source organism: Bacteroidales bacterium (assembly GCA_029938985.1). GTDB lineage: Bacteria > Bacteroidota > Bacteroidia > Bacteroidales > JAOZQN01 > JAOZQN01. The sequence goes on from JAOZTW010000527.1 coordinate 3,384, forward strand.
CATTTTTAAATCTTTTTTTTGTAAATTCTATGGCACGTTTGTAATTTATTGAAATAAAATTACTAAGTTTTTCTGAAACTTCAAGTATCTTTTTTTCCTCATTTTCAATTGAATAATAATGCGAAAAGTCGTTTCTCAAACTATTTAGTTTCTTAAAACAAATTTGCAGATTTTCTGCCATTTCATCAAATTTTATTTCTTTATCGGCATTTTCAACCCTATCAATAGTTTTTTCTGTTGGTAATTTTTCAGGATTAAAAACTTTTACAATTGGTAACAATTTTTCTAAATGAGAAAAAATATGATTTTGTTTTTTCTTTAATTTATTTGAAATAAATATCTTACTTCCCGAAATATCATCTTCGTTTGTTAATATTTTTTCCTTATCAGTAAATTTAAAAACAATATTATTGTTTATCACAAAAACGTTATGTCTTGCCGTATTTAAGTAATCTCCAAAATATTGCGGGTCATTATCAAGCGTTCTTTTGTTTTTTATTTCAGGATTTATCATTTTTTATTTTTATTTTTAAATTTATAATATTAAAGGTATTCCTAAAAACTCAAAAATCAAGTACCTCAAAATTCTTAAAGTTTGAGTTTACTTATGTAAATGAGTGTTTTAATAATTTTGTGTAAGGCAGAGTTTTGGATTTTTGTAGTGTCAATTGTCCCACACAAAAGTTTTTTACACATTTGAAATTTACTAATCATTTGGTTTACTGTCTTGTAGCTAAACCATTGAATCATTGAATCATTGAATCATTGAATCATTGAATCATTGAATCATTG
>JAOZTW010000528.1:0-92 GCA_029938985.1 Bacteroidales bacterium
AATTACAACTGTTTGATAATTATATTATTATGAAAGCAAAAACTTTAGTTAGTTAATCAAACTTTACTGTAGTTGCAACTCTGGGCTTTGCT
>JAOZTW010000528.1:192-4174 GCA_029938985.1 Bacteroidales bacterium
CTTAGAAAAAATGATATTAAAGCAAAGCCAGCTAACTGCAACTAAAGTTGCAACTCTGGACTTTGCTCTTAGAAAAAATGATATTAAAGCAAAGCCAGCTAACTGCAACTAAAGTTGCAACTACAGTAAACCTTGATTATCATACAGGGTTTGTTCATGAAAAAAATAAGCCTTAATTAAGCCGCTGTTTTTCTTTAAATTAATAATTTATTTTTTGTTGAACAAAAACGAATAATCAAACATCATCAATTATAATAATTTGAAAATAAGCTTCTTATTTTCTGATTTTATTTTTTATGAACAAACCCTTGATTATCATATATGAGCCAAAATTAAATAAAAATAAATTTATATGTTAATCTGCAAATTACAATTTCAACAAAATCAGTTTTAATCAGTTTTGTATTTCTGGCTTTATTAAAATGCAGAATTGCATCTAACTCATCTGAATATTTTTTTTTGTACGTGAAGTAAATTTACAATCAAAACCTCCCATTTCTAAGAATTTCCATTTTAACTCCATTTTTTTATAAAAGAAATAAAACAACTTAAAAATAAAAGAATAATAAGTTTGAATAAAAAGGAATAATCAACCGTATTTCAATTGTATTTCATTTCTTTTTTCTTATTTAGAATAATTATTTTTTACAATTTTATTTCAAAAAAAAAAAAAAATGTTTATATTTGATTTTTTAAAATTCACAAAAATACAATATAATAAATTTCCATTCAAATGAGAATACAAAGAATTAAACCTCAGCACATTAAGGAAGAAGTAATAGCAAAAGAAACAAACTTAGACCTTATAACACCTCTTATTGTAAAATATGCTGGTAAAAAAGGAAGTTTAATACCATTGCTTCAAGGAACACAGGATATATATGGATATATACCCGAAGAAGTATTTTATATAATTGCAGAAAAAACAGATTATAAATTAAGTACTATGTACGGAGTAGCAACATTTTATGCTCAATTTCGTCTCAGTCCAGTAGGAAAACACATAGTAAAAGTTTGTCATGGTACGGCTTGTCATGTACAAAATGCAAAAGCAATTACTGTGGCATTGCAAGAGTTTTTAAAAATAGACGACGGTGCCACCACGCCAGATGGATTGTTTACATTAGAATCGGTTGCTTGTTTGGGCTGTTGTTCGTTAGCTCCAGTAATGATGATTGGAGACGAAACTTATGGTAAATTAAATGCTAAAAATACAAAGAAAATTATTAGAACAATAAAAAAGAATGAAAAATAAAAATTAAGAATTAGGAATTAGTTTACTCCATAAAGTTCACTTATTTATAATTATTAAATTAATATTGAAACATGGATATAAGATGGCAACAGCGTTTTTCAAACTACACAAAAGCTTATAACAGTTTGAGCGAATTTATTGCAACAGGAGAATTAAATAAATTTGAAAAACAAGGTTTAATTCATGTTTTTGAATACACCTATGAATTAGCATGGAAAACTTTGAAAGATTTTTTAGAATATGACGGTTACAAAAATATTGGAGGACCAAAATCGGTAATAAAAACAGCTTTTAAAGTAGGAATAATTGACAACGGCGAAGCCTGGGCGGATATGCACTTAAAAAGAAATTTAACCTCCCATACTTACAACGAAAAAACAGCAATTGAAATAGTTTTTTATATTAAAAATACATATTATCAATTGTTTAGAGAACTAAAAATAAAATTAGATAGTAAAAAATTAAATAATACCAACGGTTTACCCTTTCAAAAAATAGAATCTTTTATTAATATTTTATCCAAAAATGAAAAAATAGAAGAAGTGCTATTATTTGGTTCAAGAGCCATTGGAAATTTTAAAACGGGTTCTGATATTGACTTGGCAATAAAAGGCGAAGACATAGATATTAATTTGGTTTCAAGTTTAATAGCCAAAACAGAAGATTTGTGGTTTCCCTACACTTTAGATATTATAATATATAAACAAATAAACGAACCCGCACTTACCCAACACATTAATAGAGTTGGGATATCAATTTACAAAAAAACACAATAAGATAAAACCAAAATGGAAAAAATAAAAGTAATAGTGGGGCTTGGCAGTTGTGGTATTGCCGCAGGAGCTGGCAAAGTTTACGATAAAATAAATCAACTCGTTGGCACTGGCAAATACGATTTACAGTTGCAAAAAACAAGCTGTATAGGAATGTGCTACCGTGAACCTCTTGTAGAAATTATTGATAATAATAAATCTTATATCTACGGAGAAATTAATGAAAATAAAGCGGAAGAAATTATTATTAACCATTCTCAAAAACATGAACCAATACAGGATTATGTGGTTCACAGCAAAGAATTTGCAACCGAAGACGATGTTTTTTGGGAAGGACAAGTAAAAATAGCACTTCGCCATTGCGGATATATTGACCCAGAAAAAATAGAAGACTATGAAGCAAACGATGGTTATAAATCGTTGAAAAAAATTGCAAACGAAAATATTTCATATCAAGCAATTATTGAGGAAGTAACAAACTCTGGTTTACGGGGTAGGGGAGGAGGAGGTTTTCCTACTGGTTTGAAATGGAAGTTTGCCAGAGGTAGCCAATCGGAAGAAAAATATATTATTTGCAACGCCGACGAAGGAGACCCTGGAGCATTCATGGATAAATCATTGTTAGAGGGTGATCCTCACGCAATTATTGAAGGAATGATAATTGGTGCTTACGCAATTGGAGCAAGTCATGGAGTGGTATATTGTAGAGCAGAATATCCGTTGGCAATTGTTAGGCTGAATATCGCCTTAGAACAAGCTCGTAAAAAAGGTTACTTAGGTGAAAATATTCTTGGTATTGAAGGTTTTAACCTTGATATTTATGTAAAAGAAGGAGCAGGTGCATTTGTTTGCGGAGAAGAAACAGCACTAATAGCATCAATAGAGGGTGAAAGAGGAATGCCACGAAAACGTCCTCCATATCCCGCAGCATCAGGTCTTTGGCGAAAACCTACAAATATAAACAATGTAGAAACTTTTGCAAATATTCCTTGGATAATTGATAATGGAGCAGAAGAATATGCTAAATACGGTACAGAAAAAAGCAATGGTACTAAGGCATTTGCTCTTACTGGTAAAATTAATAGAGGTGGATTAATTGAAGTTCCAATGGGTATAACAATTCATGATATTGTTTTTAAACTTGGAGGAGGAATTCAAGACAACAAAAAATTTAAGGCAGTTCAACTTGGTGGACCATCGGGAGGTTGTATTCCTGCACATCTTGACCACACAATAGTGGACTACGATTCCGTAAATGCAACAGGTGCAATTATGGGTTCGGGCGGTATAGTGGTTATGGACGAATCTACTTGCATGGTGGATATGGCTCGATTCTTTCTCGATTTTACTCAAAAAGAATCTTGTGGAAAATGTACTTTTTGTAGAGTAGGGACAAAAAGAATGCTCGAAATTTTAACCCGAATTACCGAAGGAGAAGGAAAAGAGGGAGATATTGAAAAACTGGAAGAATTATCATATCATATAAAAGACGGTTCGCTCTGTGGACTTGGTCAAACGGCTCCTAATCCAGTACTTACAACAATAAAATATTTTAGAAGCGAATACGAGGCACATATTAAAGATAAAAAATGCCCAGCAGGAAATTGCACTAAACTACTGACTTATGAAGTTGTAGCAGAAAAATGTACTGGTTGTACGGTTTGTGCCAAAAATTGCCCTTCAGATGCTATTGATGGAGAACGAAAAGGGGTTCACTTTATACGAACAGAAGATTGTATTCAATGTGGTGCTTGTGTAACAAAATGTAATTTTGATGCAATAATAACTTATTAATTTTACTAAAGTTTTTGCTTTCATTTTATATTGATTATCAATAATTTATAAAATTAATTTTACTTATATACTATTAAAATAATATTATAATACATTTATAATAAGACAATTACAAATGGAATTACCAAAATAGTATAAAATTGACAATTATTAACCCTTT
>JAOZTW010000529.1 GCA_029938985.1 Bacteroidales bacterium
TACAGTATGCTAATTAAGTGTTTTTTATAGAAACTTAATATGTTGATTATCTGGGAGTTATGGTTTTACTGAAAAACTACAACTATCTAATAATCAGGCAAATATGAACACAAAAACTTTAGTTAAATACATAATTAGTTCGTTGGCTTCTGTAAATGAGTAATTTAATATTTTAAATGCTCATTTACTCTTTTGAAAATGTAGAAATACTTTAATTTTCATTTTTAAAAATATATTCTAAAATCAATATTATTTTAATTTTTTTAAAAATAGATTATAAAATCAATATTATTTTCATTTTTTTTTTAATATATTCTAAAATCAATATTATTTTCATTTTTTTTAAATAATTATATTAACTTTGCAACATTAAATAATACTATTTTTAATAAAAAACTCTTTTTTATGAATAATAACTCTACCAAAATAAGTGTGTTTAAGCTGTCGCAAGCTTTTGAAAAAATATATAAAGGATTAAACAAAATGCAAGTAACCGCCTTAGAAACAGAAGAATTATTCAAAGTTATTCCTTCCCATAGCACCGAAGTATTTATGGCATCGGGCTACGATAATGATGATAATACTATTGGTTTGAGTGTTTATATTTCCAATCCATTAAAAGAGAATAATTCCCAAATAAAAAGTTTTGATAAAATTATGAATGAATATTTACAAAGAAGTGATACAAGTAGATTTGAAAATATAATGCAATGTATCAATTTAATGGAAAGCAAAGGAAAAGATAAATATACTTTGGACTTTATTCCTGTTTTTTACAACGAAGATCTTAAAGAATATTATTTACATTTGTCAATAACTAAAGAATTATAGAATGGAAGAAGCTAAAAAAGGAATTTGTAGCAAGTGTAAGACATTTTTTTATATACATCAACATCATATTTTACCAAAAGCAAGATTTGGAAAGAAGGGTAAAAGAGAAAATCTTTGTCCAAATTGTCATACACATTTTCATCAGTATAGCAACAAGCATACAAAAAATGGTGAAAATAAAAAAGAAGCATTAAAGATTTGGACTACTTGGTTTAAAACAGTTTCTGTTGTTGTTACTATTCTATCAATTGTTTTCTTTATAATAAAAGTACTTTTTTGAGACCTGTTTCTCAAGGTTCAGAAATTTTGGCAATACTTTTGAAATTTTAAAATGTTTATTTACAAATGTTAACTTCAATTCTAAAATTCAAAAAGTACTTAGTAAAAAAGAAAAAAATAACTAGCCCCAATCTCCTTGTCTATTTTGCTCTTTTAAAAATTTATAAAGTCATTAAATAGCTCACTATTTGCAGATTAACTACCTATTAAATTATTTTAAAAAAAACGATGTATCTTGGTGTTACTTATTTTTTCATTTCCACTTATGAATTTCTTTGCTGATTATTTCAAATTTTACACTATAATATTATATTTTGTGTTACTCTACATGATGATTTTTTTGCAAACATAATGTAAATAATTTTGAAATGAAAAAATAAAGATAACTTTTTGTAACAAAATTTGATAAAGAAGTAAGTAACGACCTTTTGCAATTTTTTTTATAGAGTAATAAAATGACGAAAATAAGAAATTTTATTCATGAAATATTTATTACTTATTGAACATGTTATTAACTAATTACAGTAAATCTTATCTAACAATTGATTACAATAATTAGAATAAATTAATAATTAAATTATTTTAGAAAATAACGACAAAAAATACTTTTATACAAATTTTACAGGGTAGCAAAAAGTAAGCTGTATCATTTGTTTATGGTGGCAAAAATTAGCATTTATTGTTCTAAGTGAAAAAGAAAAAATAACTAACCGCAATCTACTTGTTTATTTTGCCTTTTTAAAAATTTAAAAAATATCATTAAATAGCTCGCTTTTTTCAGATTTGTTAAAATAATAGAAGAACAAAAAACGGCGTATTCTGGAGTTACTTATTATTTCATTTTGACTTGTAGAAAAAGAGAAATATCAAAAAAACATAAAAATACAAAATTTATTTGCTTAATTGATTATTTTAGTTTTTTTTTGTATGAAAATTTATTTGATTAATTACAATTCTTTAAACCAAAAATAAAATGAAGATATCGATGGTAGGTACAGGCTATGTTGGGCTTGTTAGCGGAACATGTTTTGCAGAAACTGGTGCAATTGTTAATTGTGTAGATATTGATGAGGAAAAAATTAACAATCTTAAAAAAGGTATTATTCCGATTTATGAACCTGGACTTGAAAAAATGATTGAAAGAAACACACAGAAAAAACGTCTTTCCTTCACAACCTCAATAAAAGATAGTCTTGTTGATGCCGAATCTGCTTTTATAGCAGTAGGTACTCCACCCGATGAAGATGGTAGTGCTGATTTACAATATGTGCTTGCAGTGGCGAGAGATATTGGAAAGTACATGCAGCAATATTTAGTTGTTGTTACAAAAAGTACTGTTCCAATAAAAACATCTTTAAAAGTAAAAGAAGCCGTGCAAGCAGAACTTGATAAAAGAGGAGTAAATATTCCTTTTGATGTAGCTTCAAACCCCGAGTTTTTAAAAGAAGGAGATGCAATTGACGATTTTATGAAACCAGATAGAATTGTTATAGGAATAGAATCCCAAAAAGCCGAAAAAATAATGAGAAGATTATACAAACCTTTCTTACTCAACAATCATCCAATTTTATTTATGGATATTCATTCAGCCGAACTTACTAAATATGCAGCTAATTCTATGCTGGCAACTCGTATCAGTTTTATGAACGAAATAGCAAATCTTTGTGAAGTAGTTGGTGCAGATGTAAATATGGTACGCCGAGGAATTGGTAGCGATACAAGAATTGGGAGTAAATTTTTGTATGCAGGAACAGGTTATGGAGGCTCGTGTTTTCCAAAAGATGTAAAAGCTTTAATTAAAACTGCTGACAAAAATGGTGTTAGTCTCGAAATATTAAAATCGGTAGAAGAAGTAAACGAAAGACAAAAATCTACACTTTTTAATAAATTAATGAAATATTATAATGGCGATTTAAAAGGTAAAACAGTAACATTGTGGGGACTATCTTTTAAACCGAATACAGACGATATGCGAGAAGCACCAGCTTTGGTTTTAATAAACAAATTATTAGAAATGGGAGTAAAAATAAAGGCTTACGACCCTGTTGCAATTCAAGAATCTAAACGACGAATTGGAGAAGTGGTTGAATACACAAATGATCAAAACGAAGCTCTAATAGACTCCGATGCTTTAATGCTAATAACCGAATGGAATGAATTTAGAATTCTTAATTACAAAGTTATTGAGAGACTAATGAAACATAAAGTAATATTTGATGGTAGAAATATTTATGACCCTAAAGAAGTTGAAGAACATGGTTTTACATACTTTGGCATTGGCAGAAAGTAATAAACAATAATGAAATAATAATTTTAAACAAAAATAATTTGCAGATGTAAATTATATTATATATTTTTGCATAGATACATTAATAAATTTAAACAATAATAACAATGAAAAAAGTAACAGTAATTTTAGCACACCCGTTTTACGCAAATTCTAATGCGAATAAAATAATTGTAGATTCTTTGAAAGGATTAGAAAATGTAGAAGTTAGACATATAGACGAACTATATCCTGATGGAAAGATTGACGTTGAAGCAGAACAGGGAGTTCTAATAGAGTCGGATTTAATAGTATTTCAATTTCCTCTGTTTTGGTTTAACATTCCTGCAAGTTTAAAAAATTGGCTTGACAGTGTGTTTACTTATGGTTTTGCTTTTGGAAGTACTGGCGATAAATTAAAAGGAAAAGATTTCCTTGTTTCAACTACTATTGGTGGACCAGAAGAAACATATACTTCAGGTGGTCTTTCTATTGAGGCTTTATTATTACATTTGACAGCCATTGGAGGTTTCACTGGTATGAATAATATGGAAATGATTAAAACATTTGGAATGTCATTTGTTCCAGGAAATGATGCAAACTTTAAAGTTCAACAAGAAGCGGCTAAAAAACACGCAGATAAATTAGCAGACGTGCTAAAAAAATAGTAGAGGAATGATACAATGGTACAATTATGTGATTGTAAACCAATAAATTTAGAAATACAAATATGTAATTTTATATGAATAGTTAAAATAAGCACCCATACAAAAGTTTTTACCTGT
>JAOZTW010000530.1 GCA_029938985.1 Bacteroidales bacterium
CTGGGAGTTATGTTTTCAATAGAAAACTACAACTATCTAATAATCTGGTAAATATAAAGGCAAAAACTTTAGTAAAATAAATAATTGATAAATTTCAACGAAGTTATTTTTATTTTTAAACAATTCAATAAATATAATAATATCAAGATATTTGCATATTTTTTTGAAGAAGTAAAAAGTAAAAAGATCAAGTTTAAATCGTCAATTATTTGTTTTAATATGCCTTATTTAAAACTTGCAAAAAAATACTATTATTTTGTTTTTTACAAAGATATAATTAATTTTTTTAAAAAGAAAAAAAGTAATAATATTTCTATAAAATTCCAATTGAATATCCATTGAATTTCCATTGTTTTTCCATTGAATTTCAACTGAGTTTCAATTGTTTATCGTTTTAAACCCACAGGTTTTACAAAAAACGGCGTTTACTTCATGTTTGGTGTCGCCACAGTTTGAACAAGTGATAGATTCTTTGTCCTTTTTGTTTACATTAACCATTTCTGCACTAACTATTCCTGTTGGAACAGCAATAATTGCGTAACCCAAAATCATTATTAAACTTGCTATTAATTGTCCAATTTCTGTTTGTGGTGAGATGTCTCCATATCCAACTGTTGTTAGGGTAACTATAGCCCAATATATTGAACGAGGAATTGAGGTGAAACCGTTTTCGTGTCCTTCTACATAAAACATTAGTGTTCCAATTACTACAACTATTACAATTATGGTATAAAGAAAAACGCTGATTTTACTTTTACTTGCTTTTAATGCAAGTAAAATAGATTTTCCTGCATCTTCGTAGAGCGAAAGATTTAAAATTCTGAAAATTCGTAATAAACGAAAGGCTCTTACAATAACTAAAAAATGTGTTCCTGAAATTAAAATTGAGATATAAGTTGGCAGGACTGATAATAAGTCGATTATACCAAAAAAACTTGTTACATATTTTAGTGGTTTTCGCAAGATAAAAATTCTTAGAATGTATTCGAGTGTGAAAATTATTGTGATAATCCATTCGCTAATATGCAATAGATTACCATATTTTAGATTTACACTTTCTATGCTTTCGAGCATGAAAACAATTACGCTGAAAATTATTGTAATTAACAAAAAAATGTCAAAAATTTTGCCAGTAATTGTGTCTGTTCCAAAAATTACTTTATAAAGTATGGTTTTTAACTTTCTCATGAGTTTATTTCAAAATCAACTCTATTAGATATTGAGCGACCGAGTGTAATTTCATCTGTATATTCAAGCTCGTCGCCAAAAGCAACTCCTCGAGCTATAGTTGTAACTTTTATATTGTAATTGGAAATTTTTTTAAATATATAAAAACTTGTGGTATCGCCTTCCATTGTGGTGTTTAGAGCAAAAATAATTTCATCTGGTTTATTTTGTTTTATTCTATCAATCAATTCATTAATGAAAATATCACTTGGTCCAACTCCATCTAATGGCGAGATTATACCTCCAAGAACATGGTAAATACCAAAAAAATGTTGTGTGTTTTCAAGTGCTATTACATCTTTTATATTTTCTACAACACAAATTATTTTATGGTTTCTTTTTGGATTTGAGCAGATATTACATATTTTTGTATCAGAAATATTTTTACATATTTCACAAAATTTCACACCTTTTTTCATTTCAATAAGTGAGTTACTAAAACCTTGCACTTCATTGTCAGAGCGTTTTAAGAAATGCAAAACCAAACGAAGAGCTGTTTTTTTTCCTATTCCAGGTAGTTTTGCAAATTCTGATACTGCGTCAGATAATAAAACTGACGAAAAGTTATCTTCAAACATATAATTTTTTAAATTGCGGATTATTAATTTACTTCTTCAATATCATTCCGTTTCTTTTTTTGATAGTCTGTTTTATAGGCTTCATTTTTATATTCATCTGGTAATTCTGCTCCCCATATTAAAAGTGAAACTTCGCCTTGTCTAATTATTTTAAATTCAACTCGTCTATTGTACACTTGCGATTCGGTGAACCATGCCCCCTTTTTTTTATTAACTGTTATAGGATTTTCTTCTCCGTAGCTTTTTACCTTTAATTGGTTATCGGCTACTCCATTCTCTATCAAATAGTTTTTGACTGAATTTGCTCTTTTTATTCCAAGAGTATAATTATAACTTGCTTTTCCTTTGGAGTCACAATATCCTCCAATTTCAATAATAGCTTCTTTATTTTGTATCAAGTAATCTGATAATGTATCCAATTTTAGATTTTGTTCTATTCTTTCAGATCCTCCATAAGGAAAAAGTACATTTTGAATTTCTACATAAACAATTTTTTTCACATCTATAATTTCAGTAGTGTCTGCCTGTGTTATTAATGTATCGTTGTCGCATGTAACATCTTTATCTAATTTTATGTTTTTGTATTTTTGAATATTTTTAGCATTATAATTAACAAAAAGCTCTTCATCAAACACAATAGAACCAGCTACTTCTACAATTACTTGATATGTATTTCCCTTTTCTGTTATAATAATAAATTTCCCATCATTTGGAGTTGTGATGTAATATTTATTTGTTAATGTGTTTTTAATAACTATTTGACATACAGGTAATTCACCTTCGCACACATAAAGATGAGCTGTAAAAATACTGATATTTGTTGATTCTGCTTCAGGAATTGTCATTAGATAAATATCACTTTTTCCAAAACCTGAACCTTTTAAAGATGAAAAATATGCTCTTTTTTTATCAGCAGTAGGAAAGTAAAAAATATCGTCATCAACAGAATTTATGGGAAACCCTAAATTTATTGCTTCTTCCCAATTTCCGTCTTCGGTTAAATTACTTGATAAAATATCATAACCCCCTAAACCTCCATGTCCTTTTGAACTAAAAAAAAGAGTTTTATTACTGTGGTGAATAAACGGTCCTTCTTCATCCTTAGAGGTGTTTATTTCGCTTCCCATATTTTTTGGTTCCGACCAGCTACCATCTTCTTGCATTTCCGACTTATATATATCCAATTTTCCAAAACCACCAGGACGGTCGCTTGTGAAAAACAACGTTTTACCGTCAACTGAAATTGTTGCGTGAGTCTCTCTATATTTAGTATTTATATTTCCCCCAAATAATTTAGGAACAGACCATTTATTATTTATGTATTCACTTAAGTAAATAGCACCACCATCTTCTTCTTTATAAATAAATAGGATTGTTCCGTTGTAAGAAATACCAATTGTTGCTTCGTGGGCAATGGTATTTATATTGTTACTAATTGGTTTTGCTTCAGACCAATTGCCGTCTATTTTGTATGTTATGTATATATTTTCATCATATTCATCGTCCCAAAGTAATTCTCTGCTACCATTTAATGGTCGTCGTGAGGTGAAAATCATCATACTTTCATCCGCATTAAATACTGGCGTGTGTTCTGTATATTTGCTATTAATCGCACTTCCTGCGTTTTGCACAAAAACTATTTCTTTTGGAGCATTCATTAGTTCTGCTCCATTGCGAGATAATTCTAATTCGTGTTCAACTAATCGAATAAAGCGTCTTCCTTTTACCTTATTTTCTAATTCTGTTAAAACAGTAATAGCACTATCAAACATGTAGTTAACACGATAAGCTCGTGCTAAATAAAATTTCACATCGTTTTTATTTAGTTCTTTTTTATGCGATTTTTTATAAAATTTTAGAGAATTTTTAAAACAATTTATAGAAGAATCTCTTTTATTTCTGGTATGTAAATAACAAAAACCAAGTTTATAATGATAGACTGGATTTTTTGGTTCATACAGAATTACTTTTTTATACAGAACAATGGCTTGGGTAAAATTTTCACTATAGATTAATCCTTCCGCAATATTAACAGAATCTTGTTGGGCAAAAATTTGTGGTATTTGGCAAAAGAATAATATTATGAGGATACAAATTTTTTTCATTTAAACAATAAATTACATAACGCCATAAACGGCAATTAGGAATTAAGAATTAAAAAATTGGTTAACTCCTTAAGTATCATATATGTATATAAGACTTTGGTAAAACACTTAACTTAACAATATAACAGGGTTTGTTCATAAAAAAAATAAGCCTTAATTAAGTCGCTGTTTTTCTTTAAATTAATAATCAGTTTACAGTCAAATATTGTGATAAAATTACATTATAGATTAAAAAATGCCATTTT
>JAOZTW010000531.1 GCA_029938985.1 Bacteroidales bacterium
TTAAAAGGACAAAACAAACAAGTAGATTGGTGTTAGTTATTTTTTCTTTTTCACTAAATATAATAATATCAGGATATTTGCATATTTTTTTGAAGAAGTAAAAAGTAAAAAGTTTAAATCGTCAATTATTTGTTTTAATATGCCTCACTGTTGGTATGGCTTAAAGCCACACCAACAGTTAATATACAATCACATGAAAAACAACCACATACAGTAGCTTACCTATTATTGAATTATTATTTTATAGGCTTTATTAGAGTTTAATATAGTAATAAAATATACTCCACTTGCTTCGCTTGATATGTCAATAATTTCATTATTAGAATTAATCTTTGCCTTTAAAACAATTTTACCAACAGTGTTTGTTGTTATAATTGTTTCGTCTCTTTCATTATCAATATTTAAAACACCAAAACTTACAGTAGGATATATTTTAATATTTTTTAAATTATGTTTTAATAACATTTGTTAGGGTACAAATAAATTCACTATAGTTATTGTATTCATTTTGCAAAAATAATATTTTTTTTCAAAAAACAAAAATAAAAACAACTGTAACCTAATAATAGGATTAAGTGATATAACTATTTTAACGTAAAACAGTATATGTAACAAAAACAGAAAATAAAAATAAATAAAGTTATTTTATTTGTAAAAAATAGCATAAAAAAACTATTTTTGTTTTTTTTAAAATCGTTTTTAAACCAAAATTATGAAAAAAATAGAAAAATACTCTACCAAAAATCATGTGAGAATTGTTTCGGCAGCCTCGCTTTTTGATGGACATGATGCAGCAATAAATGTAATGAGACGTATTTTGCAAAGTACAGGTGCAGAAGTTATTCACTTAGGACACAATCGTTCGGTGAAAGAAATAGTTGATTGTGCTATTCAGGAAGACGCACAAGCTATTGCACTTACATCGTATCAAGGTGGGCATATTGAATTTATGAAATATATGTACGATTTGTTAGAAGAAAACAAGGCAGAACAGATAAAAATTTTTGCTGGTGGTGGTGGCGTTATTTTACCCAACGAAATAGAAGAGCTTCAAAATTATGGAATTACACGCATATATTCGCCCGACGATGGACGAAAAATGGGACTGCAAGGAATGATTAACGAAGTGGTGGAAAAATCGGATTTCCCTACTGGCAATATCACAAACTTGAATTTATTAGAACTAAAAAAGAAAAACACTAACCATATAGCTCAAGCAATTTCGGCTTGCGAAAATTATAGAAACAATATAATAACTGATTTAGAAACTATAAAAAATGATGTAAAAAACTCTTGCACTCCCGTAATTGGAATCACTGGAACTGGTGGAGCAGGAAAATCATCACTTATAGACGAGCTTGTTTTAAGATATTTAAACAACACAACAGACAAAACAATTGCTGTTATTTCGGTTGACCCATCACGAAGAAAAACTGGAGGTGCTTTGCTTGGCGACAGAATACGAATGAACTCTATTAATCACAAAAACGTATTTATGCGTTCACTTGCCACTCGTGGAGCTAACCTTGCTCTGTCTAAATATGTACAAGATGCGGTGGATATTGCTAAATATGCAAACTACGATTTAATAATTTTGGAGACCTCAGGAATAGGACAATCGCAAACAGAAATTACCGAACATTGCGACATAGCAGTATATGCTATGACTCCAGAGTTTGGTGCTCCTTCGCAGTTAGAAAAAATTGATATGCTCGATTTTGCCGACTTGGTGGTTCTTAATAAATTTGATAAAAAAGGAGCATTAGATGCAATTAGAGATGTGAAAAAACAATATCAAAGAAATCATGAATTATGGGACGCAAATATTGATGATATGCCCGTATATGGTACTGTGGCTTCGCAATTTAACGATGATGGTGTAAACGATTTTTTTAATGAATTAATAAAAAAAGTTAATTTGTTGAACAAAAATCAATTTGAAATAAAATTGGTAATTAAATCTGCAAAAAAAGAGAAGATTTATATTATTCCTCCTAATAAAACTCGCTATTTATCCGAAATTTCTGAAACTATACGTAACTACAACAACGATGTAGAGCAACAAAAAAAATATGCAAATCAACTTAATTCAATAAAAACAACTATTGAAATAGTTGAAAAACAAGATGCGGTTGTAGAAATATTAAATGAAAATTATGAAATTATAAAAGAGAAAATTAGCAAAGAAAATTTGTTGATTATAGAAAACTGGGAAACAACTCGAAATACGTATCAAAATGATTTTTATGTATTTAAGGTACGAAATAAGGAAATTAAAATTGCCACCAAACACGAAACATTATCAATGTTAAAAGTACCCAAAATATCTGTTCCAAAATATACTGACTGGGGCGAAATATTAAAATGGAGTTTGCAAGAGAATTTTCCCGGATTTTTTCCTTTTACCGCAGGCGTTTTTCCGTTTAAGCGTGAGGGCGAAGACCCTACCAGAATGTTTGCTGGCGAAGGTGGACCTGAACGAACAAACAGACGGTTTCATTATGTGTCCTACGGAATGCCCGCAAAACGACTTTCTACCGCTTTTGATTCTGTTACTTTATACGGCGAAGACCCCAATGTTCGTCCTGATATTTATGGTAAAATAGGAAATTCGGGAGTGTCAATTTCGTGTCTTGATGATGCCAAAAAATTATATTCTGGTTTTCATCTTACCGACCCAAAAACCTCTGTATCTATGACTATCAATGGTCCTGCACCAATTTTAGTCGCATATTTTTTGAATGCCGCAATTGACCAAGAATGTGAAATATACATAAAAGAAAATGGAATGGAGGCAGAAATTAATCAAAAAATTGAAAATATTTATAAGCAAAAAGGAACAAAACGTCCTAAATATCATGGTAAGTTGCCTGAGGGTAACAATGGCTTAGGTATTATGTTGCTTGGCGTTACTGGCGATATGATTTTGCCAAAAGATGTTTACGAAAAAATAAAAATTGCAACTATTACAAAAGTAAGAGGTACGGTACAGGCAGATATTTTGAAAGAAGACCAAGCACAAAATACTTGTATTTATTCTACCGAGTTTTCGTTAAAATTGATGGGCGATGTTCAAGAATATTTTATCACAAATAATATTCGCAATTTTTACTCGGTATCAATTTCGGGCTATCATATTGCTGAGGCTGGAGCAAATCCTATTTCGCAACTTGCTTTTACTTTGTCAAATGGCTTTACTTATGTAGAATATTATTTGGCACGAGGAATGGATATTAATAAATTTGCTCCTAATTTATCGTTCTTTTTTTCCAATGGTATTGATGCCGAATATGCCGTTATTGGTAGAGTGGCACGAAAAATTTGGGCAAAAGCAATGAAACTTCGCTATGAAGCAGACGCACGTTCTCAAAAATTGAAATATCATATTCAAACTTCTGGTCGTTCTTTACACGCACAAGAAATTGATTTTAACGACATTAGAACAACTTTACAGGCAGTTTATGCTATTTATGATAACTGCAACTCTCTGCATACCAATGCTTATGATGAAGCAATTACTACTCCTACTGAGGAATCGGTACGAAGAGCAATGGCTATTCAACTAATTATTAATCATGAAATGGGGCTTGCCAAAAATCAAAATCCATTGCAAGGTTCATTTATTATAGAAGAATTAACAGAACTTGTGGAAGAGGCAGTATTACTTGAGTTTGACCGTATTACACAGCGAGGCGGAGTACTTGGTGCTATGGAAACAATGTATCAACGCAATAAAATTCAAGAAGAATCGCTTTATTATGAGCATAAAAAACACAGTGGCGAATTACCAATAATGGGAGTAAATACTTTTTTATCTTCTGCTGGCTCGCCAACTACCACCCCTGGCGAAGTTATTCGTGCCACAACTAAGGAAAAAGAAATTCAACTTGAAACAATTAGTGAACTTCATAAAACTTTTGAAGAAATATCTTATCAAAAATTAGAAGAACTGCAAAAAACAGCAGCAGAACATAATAATGTTTTTTCTACTTTAATGGAAACAGCAAAATATTGTTCGATAGGACAAATAACTAATGCACTTTTTAATGTGGGTGGGCAATATCGTAGAAATATGTAAGCAAATATTAAGGTTCTATGCATATTAAAATAAATAATTAACCAATTTAAGCGATGTTATTTTTATTTTTACCA
>JAOZTW010000532.1 GCA_029938985.1 Bacteroidales bacterium
GTCTTGATACAGTAGTCGTAATATTATTGTACAACTTTAAACGGATAACCAAAAATTTGCACTTTATTTTATTTATCTCTCAAAAAGGTAATTATAGAGAACAATTTTTAAATATAAGAAGAGTAATTTTTTGTTTTTTAAATAGCAAATGTATTATACAAAACTTTTAACTTTATACAAAAAGTTATTTTATTTTTCTGGTACTTAAAACAAAGTGGGTGTCTCTCTAATTTAAAATCCAATTATTTTTATAATTTCCAACAAACAATAATTTGGCATTAGGGTAAAAAGGTAGCCTAATAACATCAGCTTTTCTAAATTTTTTATCTGGATTAACAAGTTGTACTCTTTCATTGTTTATAAAAGATAGTCGCCATAAAATTTTTTTTGGAATTTTAAAACATTTATTTACAAAGGTAAACTTCAATTCTAAAATTTCATAAAAGCCCTAAACTTTACACTTGCCAAACATACCATTTTTAAGCTCTTCTTATTGTGAAATAAAATGTACTACCTTTATTTATAGTGCTTTCAACCCATAATTCTCCATTATTTTTCTCTATAAAATCTTTACAAAGCGACAATCCAAGTCCTGTACCTTTTTCTTGATTGGTACCATAAGTAGTAAAAAATGAATTGTTTTTAAATAATTTTTCAATATTTTCTTTTGAGATACCTATTCCATTATCTTTTATTGATACAGTTAAATAAGTTGGATTTACTATGTAATCAATTTTAATTGTTCCATTTTCTTTGGTAAACTTTATGGCATTATGTATAAGATTACGCAACACAGTTCTTATCATATTTATATCCATGATAACTTGAACATCTTGTGGAATAACTGTTTCAAGTTTAATTTTTTTGCGTAAAGCAGAATTATTAAATATTTTAATTGTATTTGAAATTATTTTTCCTAACTCATACACTTTAGGATTGTATTCTATTAAATTTTGTTGTGATTTAGCCCAATTAAGTAGGTTTTCCAATAATTCATAAGTTGTTACAGAAGAGTCTTTTAATAAAAGCATTATATCATTAAGTTCATCTGTTTCAAATGCTTCTGGAGATTCTATTATTAATTCCATCATTGCTTTCAAATTCCCAATTGGACCTCTTAAATCGTGTGCTATAATTGAAAACATTTTATCTTTAGTCGCATTTGAAATTTGGAGTTTTTTGCTTGAGCGTTTTAAATTATTTTCGTTTATTTTTTGATTTGTTATGTCTCTAATTATAAGCAAATAATAATCATTTTCATTAAAAAACACTGTTGAAACAGAGACTTGAATAATTATTTTTGAATTATTTTTACAAATAGCAGTTAGTTCCAATGTTTCATCTGATTTGCTATATTTATCCAGATTAATATTCTGATATTCAAGTGATAATAGTTCAAAAAAGCTCAGGTTAATTAGTTCTTTAAATGGAAAACCAAAAATTTCAGATGAATATGGATTTGCATCAATTATTTGTTTTCTTTCGTTTTGAATAATTATTGCATCTTTGGCATTATCAAACAGTCCTCTAAAACGAGTTTCACTTTCTATAAGTGCGTTTTCTGTAATTTTTCGCTCCGAAACATCTCTAATAATAATAAAGACACCAGAAACTTCGTCATCGTTCTTTATAGATTCTCCATTTATTTCAATATGAAAATTATTATTATTTTTATCAATAGCTAAATATTCGCTCACTCCATAGTAATTTCCTTCAATAATATAATTAATATCTACTTTAAATTTATTAACAAAATTTGGAGATAAAAATTCGCTAAAATTATGATTTAAAAATTCATGACTTGACTTAGATTTGAACAAATTGAGAAACGCATCTGAAACATAAGTAATATTTCCTTTTTTATCTGTTAATACTACGCCGTCGGGTGAGGTGTCAATTAGAGCTTTATATCTAATTTCTGTTTCTTTAAGTTTTTTTCTTGTCTTATTTATTTCAGTTAAATCCCTAAGAAAAACAACTTTTACTTTTTTGTTTCTAAATACAAACGGTTTTGAAAAAACTTCTACTTGAAATTTTGTTCCATCTTTTTTCAAATAAATTGCTTCATAATAATACTCCTCAGTAATATCATTTTTTGTTTTTAGCTTATCAATACTTTCCTGAGAAATTAATTCAGAATAAAGCTTGTTGATTAAATCATTTCTATTATAATTTGTTAATTTGCAGAATCTATCATTAACCTCCAGTATTTTTTTACCATCATGAATAGCAATACCCTCTTGTGATGTTTCTGCAAATTGTTGAAGCCTTTGTTCACTTTCAAACAATCGTTTTTCACTATTTTTTTTTATCAAAAAAGAACGATATACAACAAAAATAATAATTAGTAAAGAAAGTGCTATTCCAGAAAAAAGATAGATTACTATTTGTTGTTGTTTATTTTTTGTTTCATTTATTTTCTTTTCTCTTCTAAGTAGTGTATTTTCTCGTTCCTGAAACATAGTTTTTATACCAACTTGTAGTTCGGTGTATTTATCCTGTGTTTTTAGTTTAAAAATAGAATCTTTTACCAACGAATATTTGTGATAACTTCTTAGTGCTAAATCTATTTCTCCTATTTCAGCATAAATATTAGAAAGGGTTAGGTAGGCTTCAACTTTGGGTTCAAAAAAATGATATTTATCTGCAATATTTAAAGCATCTTGTGCATAATTTATTGCTTTAATATTCTCTTTTTGAGCAAAATAAATTTTTGAATAATGATTATTAGTTTCTGCAATATGTATTTTATCGTCCAAGTTTTCAAAAAAACTATTAGATAAATCTAAATATTTTTTTGCTTCGAAATATTCTTTTTTATACAAATATATTTTAGAAAGTTCAAAATAAATTTGAGCTTTATTTTTCGTTTTTTCTCCAAGTTGCACCAAAGCGTTTTCTAAATAACTTATTGCATCGTCAAATTTGTTTTGTTTTTTGTAAATTTGAGCAATATCAAAATAGGATTGAGATATAAGTTCATTGTCGTTAATTAACTGCCTTATTGTAAGAGATTTTATTGAAAATTTAAGAGCATTTTCATATTTTTTATCATTTGAATAAATTATGGCAATTTTATTATAACAATCAGACAAGCCATGTTTATCTTCTATGGTTTTAAAAATAATAACTGCCTCTTCGTAATAATTATATGCAAAATTACTATTTATTCCTTCGGCAAGATATGTATTTGCAATAGCTACAAGACTATAGGCGTATTCTTTTTTCTTTTTATTATCTTGATATATTCTTAAAGCTTTGAAATATGACTCCATAGCTTGATAATATATTTTTTGACTAAAATGAACATCTCCAATTTTTTGATAAAAATCAGCAACCTTAATAATATCATTTATTTCTTCCGAAATATTAAGTCCAATAGTTGCTAATCTTATGGCTTTTTGTGGTGAGGATATTTTATAATAAACATAGAGTTGGTCAATTAATTCTATGCTGTTATAATTTCTAATATTATGTTTTTTATATTGATTATAAGCATTTTCAATACTGTCAATATTATTAACAGATATTTGAGAACTCGTTATTTGTGGAATAAAAAATATTATCAATAAAAAAGTTAAAAAAAATATAGGTTTAATATTGATATTCATTTTTTAATATTTTTTGGGTTTCGGCATAATAAAATAAATAATTTACTAATTAGGCTATCCACCTAAAGTTTGACAAAAAAATCACTTTGACAAAGTTTTTTCAATTTGTCAAAGTTGTGGCTACTGCAAATTACAACTTTTGGTAGATAGCCATATAATCTTGCTGGCTTTGTTCATAAAAATATTTAGATTTTAAAAACAGTACATTTTTTTGCCCAACACTTGATTTTTATATGCCATGTGCATTACTGTATTTGCAGATTTATCTGCTTTGTTCCTGTAACTCTCGTTGTAATGGGAGGGCTGTTGCATGCTATTTTTTAATAATAAAAATTTATAATTCTATGAAAAAAATATTCAATATTCAATATAGAATTTTCAATATTCAAGTAAAAAACAAATAAAATGAACATTGAAAATTCAGTATTGAATATTGAAAGTTAATTTTATATAAGCATGCAACAGCCCTGCCATTCCAAGGGCTGTTGCATGCTAATTTTTAATAATAAAAATTTATAATTCTATGAAAAAAATATT
>JAOZTW010000052.1 GCA_029938985.1 Bacteroidales bacterium
ACTGCGGTATTTAAAAAATAAAAATGCCTTGTACTTTACTCTTATGAAAAACGCCGTTTTTTTTTAGTATTTTATTTTATAAACATCTGAAATATAACAAAATAAATTTACAATAATATTTTTATGAACAAACCCTGATATTATGATTACTCAACATTACAGATAGATGTTTTTTTCATTTTGCTTTAAAAAAAGCTAATTTACAAAATTTATTATTAATTTTCATTTTTAGTGAACCATATCATAGTACAGGGTTTGTTCATAAAAAATAAAATCAGAAAATAAGAAGCTTATTTTCAAATTATTATAATTGATGATGTTTGATTATTCGTTTTTGTTCAACAAAAAATAAATTATTAATTTAAAGAAAAACAGCGGCTTAATTAAGGCTTATTTTTTTTATGAACAAACCCTGTATCATAGTATTTGTTCTTTTGAAAAAATAAAACCTTGATTATCTATATTAGCCTTTAAATTTTTATAATTATTTTTCCTCTTTCATCAATTATTTCTTTGGTATTATTAAATGTTTCTACCAACGCAAAACCATTATAAAAAGGTTCAATCATAATATATCTTTGAGAATACAACGCCTCTCCTTGTTTATTAATATGAAACCAACCTTTTTTGTTGCTTGCTGTTGCAAAAGATTTGTGAAAAACTCCTAAATCTATAAAAAGTTTCCCGTTTAAATCATTGCCCTGGTAATCAATATGTTTACATAAATAATTTTTTAATTTTACAACCGCAAAACCATTTTTAAAATCTCCTACATATCTATATTTTTCAAAATAAATTTGTTTACCTTCTTTATTTATATGAAAATAATTGTTATCAAAATCTCTAACCGCACATAAATTATCTTGGAAGTTTCCACACCAAGCAAAATTATTTTTATAAATTTGTTCGCCTTCTGTGTTGATATGAAACCATTTACCTTTTTTATCTACAACAGTTGCTTTTTTATAATAAAAACCAAAAGCTCGTTTATAACGTTGTTTATTTATTTCTTTTCCTTGCAAATCAATATAATACCAACCATCTGTGTCGCAAACAGGAGATAGTCCTACGGAGTGAAATTTTAAAACTTTTATAAAATTTTTATCAAATATTTTTTCCCCTTTATAAATAAAGTATGTTTCATCTGTTGATATTTCTATTTCGTTGTATTTCATATTTTTTTATAAATAATTAAATATTGCAGTTCGTTAATTTTTTTATATTCTATATATTTAAAATTTGTTTTTTCTAATAGTATATTATATTCCAACAAACTTCTTTCATAACTATCTGTAATTAAGTGCATATTTAGCGAAAGAAGACTTGCTTTATCTTCAATTTTATCAGTCAAATTTTCTATTATATATAATGTTCCATTTTTTGGCAACGATTTATAAACATTTTTTAAAATTTGCAATGCTTTTAAATTATTCCAATTATGAATTATTCTACTCATTATCAACGCTTCGGCAACTTGTGGAATATTATCAAAAAAATTACCGTTAATAATTTTATAGTTATTATTTTTTATTAAAGTTGCAACTTCTGGTAGTTCAAATAAATAGCATTTTAAGTTTACATTATTTTTAGCAATAATTTTAATTAAAGCCCCCAAACTTCCTCCAACATCTATTATTGAATTATGAATATTAAAATCATGTTTTTCACAAATGTTTTTATAGTCATCTCTTGCGTATTCGTTCATCGCCTTATGATAACCTTCAAGTTTATTCTTATCTTCTGCCAAGTAATCAAAAAATGGTTTTTTAAAAATATGTTTAAAAGCCTGTTTTCCTGTTGTTAATGTATAGTTAAGATTTTGCCAAGCTGTCATAGTTTCTTCTGCCCAATGTATGCAGGCATATTTTAATGTATCCTTATGCTGTTCGGTCAAAAGTTCACCTTTTGTTGTCAAAATTATTTTATTTTTAACAACAGTTAAAGTTTTGGCTTGTTCTAAAGCGTCAATTAAATCTGTTAGTACTGCTTCATTAAAATTTTCGGAAACTAATAATTTTTTAATAGTATTTTTTCCTGCAAAAATTAAGTCAAAAATATTTTTTTTGCAAGCAGTTTGCAAAGCCATATATTCCCAGTATGTGGTAAAAGTATTTTTTAAATCAGATTTCATTTTGGTTGTCTCATATTACAAGTTTTGCAAAGAGTGATTTCTTTATAATTGTGGTATAAATTTTTATAAGTTTTACTTTCTATTACTGTTTTAAAATTTGTGTTTGGATATGTTCCAAAATCTCCCAAACTGTTTCTTAATTCATCAGGAGCACAACAAGGAGAAATTTTACCTGTTGCAGAAATCCATAATTCTTTATTCAAAAAAGGACATTTATAGTGTTCTGGAATTTTTTGTTTCTCTTCAAATTCTATCGGATAAATGTTTTTAAAAATAATTTTATCACCAGATTGCTTTCTGTATTTTGCTTGTGCTCTTATTGCTTTTTCAACAATTTTATTCCAATTTTTTACACCTTCTTTTGAATATTTAAAAGATAAATTTTTAATTTCTTCAAAATGTGTCCACAAATGATGTCCCTTAATTCTATCAACACCTAATTTGCTTGCAAGTTTTACAATATCAGACAGTTCGTGCATGTTATTTTGCATAAAAGTAAGTTGAAATGTAATACTACAATAATATCCAGTTTTGGCAAAATGTTGGTTTCTAAATTTAATTAACTCTTTAATATTTTGCAATTGCTTTTCATATTTATTGCCTTTCATTATTTTTTCAGAAGTTATTTTTGTTGCTCCATTTAGTGATATTTTTATATCACTGGTTGTTGGAACAATCAATTTTGCCCATTCCGTAACTGTTTTTTTTGGAAAACTACCATTTGTTGTTAAATTTAGCTTTATATTATAAATTTTAGATAACTCTATTATTGTATCAAAATATTTATACAAAAGCGGTTCTCCCATTGTGGAAGGAATAATTTCTGTTACCTCAAATTGTTTTGCTTCTTCAAAAATAGACCTTAACCATTTTTTTGGCATTATACGTCTTTTACTTTCTTTATAGTCAAATTGTTTTTGTTTAAAATTGCTATGTTGCTCACACATAATACAATTAAAATTACAATCATCAGGATTTGTATCAATTGTAATTCTTTTTAAAGATAATTTTTGTTTTTGCATTTTATATTATAAAAAATTATGCCTAATTAATTTTTCTTTTTTTCTTTACATAATTCTAACACTTTTTCGAATTGCTGTTTAATTCCAATATTACTGTTATCAATTAAAATTGCATTTTCTGCTTTTTTTAGTGGAGCAATTTTTCGGGTAGAATCAATTTTATCTCTTGTTGTAAGGTTTAATAATATTTCGTCAAAATTTACATTATCTCCTTTTTTTGTCAGCTCATCAAATCGTCTTTTTGCTCTAACTTCAACACCCGCTGTAAGAAATATTTTTAACTCGGCATCAGGAAAAACCACTGTACCAATATCTCTTCCGTCCATCACAATTGCCTTGTTTTTACCCATTTCTTGTTGTAATAAAACAAGTTTTTCTCTCACAAAACCAATAATACTAATAGGACTAACCAGGTTTGAAACCTCCATTCCTCTAATTTTATTTTCAACATTTATGTTGTTCAAAAATGTTTCAGATTTATCTAATTCGAGGTTGTATTTAAAATCAATTTTTATTTTTTCAATAAAATCAAACAATTTATTTTTGTTTATTTCATTATTTATTATAATATTGTTTTGCAAAGCAAACAAAGTAACCGCTCTGTACATTGCTCCAGTATCAATATATCTATATTTTAATTTTCTTGCAAGGTCTTTGGCAAGAGTACTTTTACCGCAAGAAGCGTGTCCATCAATTGCTATAATTATTTTTTTCATTATGAAATATTTTTTTTTATTAATATCATTATTGGGTTCATTTTTTGTTTTTTCACAAAATTATATTTTAGAAATTATTCCAGAAGATAATTTTAAAAACGAACGGCTAAATTATAAAAAAAAACATAAAGATTCAATATCTGCACTAATTGAAATAAAAAATTTTATTAACAAACAACATTCAAATGGTTATTTATCTGCCTCCATCGACAGTTTTTTTACTGATTCTATTAATATAAAAGCTTTTCTTAACAGAGGGGAAAAATATATTTTAAAAAAAATTAATTTTGTTAATATAGATAATTATCAGTTAAATAAAATAGGAATAAAAAAAAAAAAAATAGAGAATACAGACTTTGATATGAATAATATTGATTTTTTTAGCAACAAAATTTGTAGCTATTTTGAAAACAATGGCTACCCTTTTGTTAACACAAAAATTGAAAATATTTATTTTGATAAAAACAATATTAGTCTGTCAATTGTAGTAGATACTAAAAATTCATATAAAATTGACAGTATTCATATTCTTGGAAATGCAGAAATTAGTAAAAATTTTGTGCAAAAACATATTGGTATCAAGCATGGCGATGATTATAATGATGCCCAAATTGGAAAAATTGATAATAAAATTAATAATCTTGATTTTTTGAATACTTTAAATTCCGCAGAAATTGAATTTTATGAAAACACAGCCGATATATATTTATATTTTAAGAAAAAAAAAGCTAATCGTTTTAATGGAATAGTTGGTTTTTTACCTAATAAAACTAATACTAAGCTAATTATAACAGGTGAAATTGATTTAAAATTAATTAATTCGTTGAAACGAGGAGAAACATTTGAAATAAAATGGGAAAAGGTTAAACCTGAAAGTCAGAAGATTAACTTAGGTTTGGAATATCCTTATTTATTTAGAACTAATTTTGGAATAATTGAAAATTTTTCTTTATCAAAAGAAGATACCTCTTTTATAAATATAAAAAATGATGTTGGTATTAAATATTTTTTTACTGGCGAGAATTATTTAGAATCATTTATTAGTACCAAAAGGTCAATAGTTTTACTTCAAGACCGCACTCAAAACACAAACTTAGCAAACATTAGTACTAATTTGTATGGACTCGGAATTGGTAGTTATAATGTTGATTATAAGTATAATCCTAAAAAAGGATATATTTTTTATGGAAAAACCGCTTTTGGAAATAAAAAAATGGAAGATAGCCTTAGTAGTTTTCAAATTGAGGCTAATATAAATTTAGAATTATATTTTCCTGTTTGGAAAAAATTTGTCTTAAAATATCAAAATCACTCTGCTGTTATTGATAATAAAACAGGGATTTACGAAAACGAACTTTATAAAATTGGTGGTCTAAAAACTATTCGTGGTTTTGACGAAGAAGCTATTTTGGCTTCAATGTATTTTATAAACACACTGGAACTGAGATATTTATTTGATAAAAATTCAAATTTTTATCTTTTTTATGATATGGTTTTTTATCAACAAAAAACAGTTTTTTCAAAATTTGAAGATATACCTATGGGTTTTGGTGCGGGAATAAATTTTAGTACAAAAGCTGGTATTTTTTCATTAACTTATGCGGTAGGAAAACAAAAAGATAATCCTTTTTTAATATATTCGGCAAAAATACATTTTGGATTTATTAGTGTGTTTTAAAAAAAATGTAACTCCAAACACAAACTTAGAGTTACATTTTAAAATTGCGAAAACAATTTTTACATTTTTCATAAATGCAAATTACTGCGGTATTTGAAAAATAAAAATGCCTTGTACTTTACACTTATGAAAAACGCCACTATTTTTTACCTTTTGAATTTGAAATACCTTTCATTGCTTTGTATTTTTCTAATTTTTGTTTAAAAACACTTGCTTCTAAATAACCCACTTCCATGTGTGCTTCTTTTTTCTTAGGAAAAACAAAAAATGTAGTTGGATAACCACCAAATTTACCATCAGATAGATGTTTTATCAACTTACTTCCAGTATAATTAGTACCATTATAATTGTATCCATTCTTTTTCTTTACTTCTGGATTCAATTTAATTGCAATAAAATCTTCTTCAATAGCCTCAATAACAGATGCTTTTGCATAAGTTTTTTTGTCCATAACTGTACACCAATGACACCAATCTGTATAAACATCTACAATCATTATTTTATTTTCAGCTTTTGCTTTCTCGTATCCTTCTTCCCAGCTATACCATTTTAACTCTTTGCTCGTAGATTTTTTTCCTTTACTTTGTGCATTTACAGATAGCGAAAAAGCAAAAACAAGTATTGCTACAATAAAAATGTTCTTTTTCATAATTTAATATTTAATAGGTTAATAATTTGTTCTTATTTTTAAACGTAATAATTTATTTTTAATTTTACAGATACTACAATTTTTAGTTTTTTTAATAATAAAATTTATTTTAAAACATTTTCAAATTTAGCAATAATTTGACTTGCATCGTTGTAGGTGTCTTGCAGAGAATTGTTTTCTAACGTTGGTGCATATTTAGCAAATTCACAATTATTAATAATCTTTATAAATTCGTCTGAAATATTTTTTTCAATACCTTTATTTTCAAGTGTTTCAATAGCAATTTCTCTTGTTAATTTTGATTTTGGAATAGTTAATTTATCACTCAAATATCCCCACAACGCTTTAGTTATTTCTTCAAAAAATAGCTCTTTATTGTTTTCTGTAAGATGTTTTTTTGATAGTTTTAATCTTTTTTGCGAAATTTTATTTGCTTGTTTATTATTAAATAAATCTGTATTTGCTCGTAATGCTAATTGTTTGCGACGTATAAAAACAATTATTAGAAATAATATTAATGGAATTATTAATAATAAATAAAATTTTGTTGTGCCAAACAAAATATTGTCTTTAGTTTTTAGTTTAAAACTATCTTGAATAATAAAATGAATATCCGAACCAAGTTTTTCAACATTATTATTAAATGCCATGTAATTACTTGTGCTGTCGGCAGTACCACTTACAATAATTTTATATTCTTCTGTTTTGAGTGTCGTATATTTTTCTGTTTTTGAGTTAAAAAAAGAAAACTCCAATGCAGGAATTTTGAATTCACCAGGTCCTCGTGGTATATACGAAAACTCGTAGGTAATACTTCCATTAATTCCTGAGGCAGAATGTTTGTAGTTGTTATTGTCCTTAACTTCAAGTATTTCAAAAGAGTTTGGTATTTCAAATTCATTTATTTCAAACATTCCAAAGTTGCCATTTCCCGAAACTTTAACTTTAATTGTTATTGCAGAATTAACCTGCACATTGGTTTGATTAATCTCTGATTTAAAAGTAAATTCTCCAACAGCTCCCGAAAATTTATTTGGTTTTCCTGCTGTTGGTAATGGTTTTACTATTATTGTTTTGGGTGAACAGGTTGCAATTTTTCGCTCAGACGCAAAGCCCCATCTGTCGGTTAATATACATGTAAAACTATAAGGTTCAATTACTAATTTGCCTGTTTTTTGAGGGAAAAGCATTTTTTGTTGAACAAATGCTACAAGATATTGTTTATTATTTAGACTTGTTTCTTTAAATTGAGTGTTTTTTGGAGCTCTTAATTCATGCGTCCAAAAACCTTCAAAGGTGGGAAATTTAACATCAGCAAAATCGCCAACATAATAGCGAGAAAATATTTTGGCATTACTTACAATTAGCTCGCCAACATAAGCTTCCGTTTTTGTAAAAGTGAAAGCAACAAATAAGTCACTATTATTTCCTTTTGAAACATTGGTCGCAGTCTCAGCTTTACCTACATTAATAACAACATTATTTGAATTATATGTTTTACCTTTTGCTTTTGTAGATGCAGATTTTATAGGATAAGTTCCCGCTTTTTTTGCAGATAAGGTTACTATCCAGGTTTTTACAGTTTCTTTCTTTGTTACATATTTTCCATTTTCATAAACAGTAGAACTGCTCGAACTATAAAAATTTGTAATGTTTAAAGCATCAAAACCATTAAAGGCTGGTGCATTAAAAACATTGGAATTAGCATTAATCAGTTTGTATTCTATATTAAAACGTTGTCCAACTTTCACCTTTTTTGGTGCTACTGCAACAAATTCAATTTTTTGAGCAAAAATTAAATTGCACAACAATATTAAAATTATTGTATATATTGTTTTCATAATTAAATATCAATTTTGCTGTAATATTATTATTCTTATATTTTAAGGGTTAGATAGATAAATCAAGACGTATTATTGTAAAACTTGTAGTTGCTCTGTAGTTGCAGTTGAGTGGCTTTGCTTTAATATCATTTTACTCAAAATAAAGCTAAGAGTTGCAACTACAGTAAACCTTGTTATATTAAACATAGTTAAGTACCTATACAAAAGCTTTTTACATATTTGTATTTCTTTAATCAACAGATTTATAATAACATAATTGTATCATTGTATCATTGTATCATTGAACCATTGATATAATTGTATCATTGAACCATTGAATAATTGAACCATTGAATAATTGTATCATTCCTTATATTTTTTTAATAACCTCCTACCAATTTTTTTCTTTGGTTCTCTGTTTTGCTTTTTGTTTCATTTGAACTTTTTTGTGTGTCTCTTTATCTTTTTCGTCTATCATATTCAACAATCTTTTTGCGTCTTCTTCCGAAATAGAGTACATTTGTTGAGCCTCTTCGCTGTCTGGAGTTCCATCGCCATCAGAGTCAAGGTCTTTATAATCTGGTGTTCCATCGCCATCTGTATCTTGCGGATTTTCGGGGTCTGCTCCTGCTTCTTTACTGTCAGGAATGCCATCGTTGTCAGAATCAACATCGTTATAATTTGGCGAACCATCGTTATCGGTGTCAGGTGGTTTGTTGTCTTGTTGTTCTTTTTCTACCTCATCGGGTATTCCATCTCCATCGGTGTCTTTTTTGTCTCCTTCATTGTTTTCCTTGTTCTCATTATTTTTATCATCTTCGTTGTTCTCATCGTCTTCATTTTCTTCGTTATTTTTGTCATCTTTATTGTCTTTGTTATCTTGATTCTCCTCATTTTGTTGTTGCTGTTGTTGCAATTGTTCTAAAAGATTTTGAGTAAAAACATAATTATATTTTGCTTCTTTATCTTTTGCATTATTTTTTATAGCATTTTTAAAAGACTCCTTAGCTTCTTCTAATTTTTTTATTGCATTCTCCAAATCTTGTTTACCAATTAATTCTTCACCTTCTTTAAACTGACAATTTCCAACATTATAATACAGTTCCGATAATTTTGTTTTATCAGTTTCTTCTGAAAGCAGTTTTGTAAATTGTTCTTGTGCTTTAGCAAATTTATTTTGTTTATAAAGTGCATCACCAAGATCAAATATTGCAATATCTGATACTGGATTTTCGTTCACCGCTTTTTGAAATTCTACTTCTGCATCAGCATATTTTCCTTTACTATAATAACTGTTTCCTTTTCTTATATAAGAATTTTCTTTTTGAGAAAAAGAATACATCGTACTTGTTATCAGTAATATTATAAGAATTATTTTTTTCATAAAAATTATTTTAACTTACCCTTTTATAACTGCCAGTGGTTTTAGTTCAACAACAATATCCACTAAATCTTTTTGATTTTCCATTACAATATCAATATTTTTGTAAGCCCCTGGTGCTTCGTCCAAATCGCTTTTATTTCTTATTGCATGTATTATACCTTTTTTATTGAGAGCCGCAATTTCTGATTTTAAATCAAGAGTTCTTTGTGCTTGTTTGCGTCCCATCAAACGACCAGCTCCATGCGAACAACTTTTAAAACTTTGTTCATTTCCTTTGCCCTTAACTATATAACTTTTTGTACCTTGCGAGCCGGGAATAATACCAATTTCTCCCACTTTTGCACTTGTAGCACCTTTGCGATGCACAATAACATTTTCGCCAAAATGATTTTCCCAGCTTGCATAATTGTGAGCAATATTTACAAATTGAAGTTCGTTAAAACGTTCTCCAAACTCTTCGGTAAAAGCTTTTTGAATATTAATCATCATTAATTTTCTGTTTGAAAAAGCAAACTCAACACAATAATTCATTTCTTTCATATAATTTTTTGCCTCCTTATGTTCAATAGGAAGAAAAGCCAAATCTTGTTTTGCAGGCACTGACGTGTACCATCTCTCATTCAGGCTTTTAGCAATTTTATTATAATGATTGGCTACTTTATAGCCCAAGTTTCTGCTACCCGAATGAATCATAATCCAAACATGCCCATCAGAACCTTTTTGTATTTCAATAAAATGATTTCCTCCGCCAAGTGTACCAACTTGTTTTTGTGCGGCAATCAGTTGTTTTTCAACAATACCGTTTTTAAGAATAAGTTCTTCTGAAGGCATAAAATTTTTATTTTGTGCTTTATCATGATGATTAAAACCCAGAGGTGTGTATTCTCTAATTCGTTTCATTATATTTTTCAACGATTTAGTTGAAATATCAGTCAACGAAGTCTTTACGGCACACATTCCGCAACCTATATCAACTCCAACTGCATTTGGTATAACAACTGCTTTGGTTGCAAGCACGCCTCCAATTGGCATTCCGTAACCTACGTGGCTGTCAGGCATTAAGGCTACATGTTTGAATATAAAAGGCAGATTAGCAAGATTTTTAGCTTGCGAAATTGCTTCTTCTTCAATATCTGTTAACCACATTTTAATTGGTTTTTTTTCTGTACTTATTACTTGTTTCATTTATTTAAAATTTTGAAATTCAATCATTTGCTTATGCGAAGAAATTTTTAATGCCTTAGCTATTAATTGCGTTTTTTTTAATCAAAAAATTTAATTTTACTTAACCATTTATTTTTTCTATCTAAAATAAAAATATTTATTATTAATAAAATAAATGCAATCAAAATAAAAAACTGGAATTTATCATCATATTCTTCGTAAGTTGTTATTTCTCCTGTTTCAGCTTTATCTATTTGTTCAAAAATAATGTTCAACGAATTACTATTAGAATTAGCATCAATAAAAGCTCCCTTACCAGCTATTGCAATTTCCTCTAACATTTCTCTATTTAGCTTACTAACAACAAATTCTCCTTTTTTATCTCTTAAATAGGTTAACGGTTTTTTAGGGTCTGGTACTGGACTTCCTGTAACAGACCCAATTCCGATTGTATGCACCATAATTCCTTTGCCGCCAACGCTTTCAGCAATATTATCAGCATTTCCTTCATGATTTTCGCCATCCGAAATTATTATAATAGATTTATTTCCATTATCATTGGGCGGAAACGAAGCGGTTGCCAATTTTATAGCCTCACCAATTGCTGTACCTTGAGCGGAAATAAAACCAGGTTCAATTGATTTTACAATTAATTTTACGCTTTTATAATCCATAGTTAAAGGAGCTTGCGTATAAGCTTCTCCTGCAAAAACTATTAATCCTATTTTGTCTGATTTATAATTATCTACAATTCTATTAATAATATTTTTTGCTTTATCAAGTCTATTTCGTTTTTCGCCTTTCTCTTTGGCAAGCATACTGTTAGAAATATCTAATGCAATAATAATTTCTGCACCTTTATTTTTCACTTCTTTTAATTTAGAGCCAAACTGAGGACGAGCTATTGCCAAGATAACAAAACTTAAAGTCAACATTGATAATACAAATTTTAAAATAGGTCTAAAAGTTGATTTGTAAGGCATTAAATTTTTAACAAATTTATAATTACCAAATTTTCGTATTGCTTTATTTTTACTATTTGTAGTAAGTACAAAAATAAAAATAAGTATTAAAATGAAAAAAAGTCCGTACAAATATTCTTTATTTTCAAAATGAAATCCTTGAAACATTGTTTTTTATTTTTTATTTTTAAAGTTAAAAAAAATTTATAAATAATTGAAATTTAAACTGTAAACCAATTCTTAATTTCTAATTACTTTTATGGTATTGTTTGAAAAACTGTATTTTTTAGCAAAACATTAATAATAAGCAAAAGTGCGGCAAGCAAAGCAAATGGTAAATATTTGTCATCATAATTAGTAATAATATCAGATTCAATTTCCATTTTTTCTAATTTATCAATTTCTTTATAAATATCAATAAGCGTTTGCTGGTCTGTTGCTCTAAAATACTTTCCTTCAGTTTTTTCTGCTATTTTAATCAAAGTACTTTCGTCTATTTGTACTTCTTGCTGCATATATTGAACGCCCAAAAGTGTTTGAACAGGATATGGAGCATATCCATTTTTTCCTATTCCAATAGTATAAACTCTAACTCCAAGAGTAACAGCAATATCAGCGGCAGTTAAGGGAGCAATATTTCCCACATTGTTTACACCGTCGGTTAATAAAATTACCACTTTACTTTTGCTCTTACTGTCTTTTAAGCGAGAGAGTGCGTTTGCAAGTCCAAGTCCAACTGCTGTACCGTCTTCTACCATTCCTACTTCTAATGTTAGAAGTAAATTAATTAATGCTGCGTGGTCAGATGTTAGTGGACATTGCGTAAAACTTTCGCCACTAAAAACCACCAAGCCAATTCTATCCGAGGGGTGTCCTGAGATAAATTCAATAGCAACCGCCTTTGCTGCTTCTAAACGATTTGGGTCAAAATCTTTAGCCAACATACTACTCGAAACATCTATTGCCATCACAATATCAATGCCTTCGGTTGTGTTGTCGGTAACACTTATTTTTTGAGGTCGTGCCAAAATAACCACAAGAAAAAATATTACTAACAAGTTGAAGACAAACATTATATGCCTTAAATAAGCCTTTATACTGTTTCTGGAATTGGCAAAAGATAAACCAGTTGAAATTTTCAAAGTTGGATTATTACCAAATGTTTTCCAAACATACCAAGCCGTTATTGGTATCAAAATTAATAGCAACCACAATAATTTTGGATTTGCAAGTTCTACATCAAACATAATTTATTTTTTTAATTCTTTATTCTTAATTTTTGTTTTATTTACAAAATAAAAAGCGTTTTCCATGTTCAAATCATTATCGCTTTGCATTGGTCTGTGTTTTGCAAATTTTGCAAGGTCAGCCCAATTTAGAATTTGTTTTAATTTTTCTAATGTCTTGTTATTTACTATATTATTAGATTTAACACTAAATAAAATTTCCGAAGATGTTCGTTCAAGTGCTGGTATTTGAAAGCGTTCTTCAATATAAAGTCTAACAATATTTGTAAGTTCGGTATAATATTCTTTAACTTTATCTTGCTCCAATAATTTTTTATTTTTCAATTTATTAAGACTTTTTATTGCTGTTATATGTGGTGGAATTTTTGGTTTTTCAATTACCACTATAGGTTTGTTTTTCTTTAATCTAATAATAATAAAAACAAGCAATAGAATTATAATTATTGATAACAAAATAATTATTACATACCATTTATACAAATTCCAAAATTCAGCAAAAGTCCATGGAGTGTTTTTTGGCGATTTAATTTCAAAAATAGGAAATTGCTGAGTAGTATCTAATTTAGCGACTGTTGCGGAGTCTAACTGTATCATTATTACTCTCAAAAACAACTCGTTGCTCAACAAAGTGTCGTTGTTTACCAAAAATTGGAACGGTGGAATATTAAAAACACTGTCGGTAAAACCTAAAATTTTCTCAGGAAAAGCAATAATTTCATATTTTTGAGACAAAACCACATTTGGCGAATTTTGTAGAGTGTCAACAGGTTTTTTACTAATTATTTCAAAATCGTTTGTTATTTTTTCCTCCAAAATAGGAAAAACTACATGTACATTATTATTGTATTCTGCCAAAAATTGCAACTCTACAGGATTGCCAATTTCTACAATATTAGTATCTAATTTTGCTACAACTCTCACACCCTGAGCATTTGCCCAAAAGCTTAAGATTGATAAAATTGATATAAAAAATATTTTTTTCATTTAATAAATAATTTACTTTTTTGTTAATTTAATATCTCTGATAGCCAATTTTTTAAAATATATTTTCGATAAACAATAAAACCAGAGTTTTTATTATTTATCTTTTCTATTAGCTTTTTTATTTCTATTATCGAGTAACATAAATTCTTAAATCTACTTTTCCTACAGACTTACCAAACCCTTTGTGAAAGAACCTAATACCGCTTAATTCTCGTTCAGAAGGCTTGCTTCTTGAAGAAACCTTTCTGTCGAAAAGAACAGATATAATATTAAAACCTTTTATGTCAACATTATAATAAGACATGAATATTTTCCTTAAATATTCTATAAAAGCATAGCCATTTTTAAACTTTTGAGAAATACCAGAAGTTTTATTTGATTTTAATTCTATTAAAAAAATACAATTTTTCTTTCTTACTTTACAAAAAACAATAGCATCACAAGCTCTTTTAAGTTCACCACTTCTGATTAGATTACCAGTAAAAAGGTAGTCTCTCACATCTAATTTGATAGCACCATAAAATTCTGAAAATCCAGTAAGTTTAACTCCTTGTAGTTCATAGGAATTAAAATTGTCTGGCTCTTCTATAAGCACAGTAGTTGTTGTTGTAGTAATATGTGCAATATTTTCTATTGAGAGTCTTAGTGCATCGGCAATATTCATATCTTATATTTTTTTATTTGATTAGTTGGCATTTTTCATAAATGCAAATTACT
The DNA here is from genome assembly GCA_029938985.1 of Bacteroidales bacterium. Classification (GTDB taxonomy): domain Bacteria; phylum Bacteroidota; class Bacteroidia; order Bacteroidales; family JAOZQN01; genus JAOZQN01. The sequence goes on from JAOZTW010000052.1 coordinate 14,478, forward strand.
GCGTTGTTTTGATTATTTTAAAATCCTCATTTACAATAAGTAAACTGCGGTATT
>JAOZTW010000533.1 GCA_029938985.1 Bacteroidales bacterium
ATATTTTTGTAAATACTTGTTAATCATACCAACACTGTTTTGTAGGGACTATCGTTAATTTGAGTGTTAGGATAAATTCTTTGCATAGCAAACCAATCGGCTGGATATTCCTTGTTATCAACAGTTAGCTTGTTGGTTTTAACAGTTTGTTTATTTGTTAATACTAATAATATTGGTATTAAAATTACTATTAGAACTAAGGAGGATACTAATATTTTTTTCATAATTTTGTCTTTTATTTTAAGAATTTGTTTTTGACAAAGATAAAATAATATTTTATAAAATAAAATATATTATATTTGCATGTTAAATATTTATATTTCATTAGTTATATTTTCCAATTCCTAATCTTTTTAATACATGTATATAAAAATGAAAACAATAGTTTTTTCAATAGTAACAATATTTTTTTTAATTTATTTATTTTCGTGTGCAAGTTTAAAACCGCTTGAAGAAAACACTTTTAGAGACCGCAGAGATGGGCGTATCTATAAGACTGTTACCATAGGCGAGCAAATATGGATGGCAGAAAATCTTGCCTACAATGTTGGGAGTGGTAGTTGGAATTATGACAACGATAGAGATAATATAAGTAAATATGGTCGTTTGTATAAATGGGAAACGGCTTTGGATATTTGTCCAAAAAACTGGCACTTACCATCTGACAAAGAATGGAAAGAACTTGAACTCAATCTGGGAATGAGTTTGTCTGCTGTAAATGCAAAATACCGACGAGGCTTAGATCAAGGTACACAATTAAAATCGGATATTAACTGGACAATAGGAAAAGGTACTAACGAAAGCGGTTTTTCTGCTTTTCCAGCAGGAAAAAGAAGTGGACACACAGGCTCATTTAGCACAGCAGGAATAAATACATATTGGTGGACAGCCACAAGTATGGGGCTTGATTATGCTTGGTATCGTGGTTTAAGTAGCGACAGCCCAGATGTTTATAGGCATTATATGGTTAGGTCGGCAGGTTTGTCGGTTAGATGTGTGAGCGACAAATTACCAAAAATTAAAATTTAAAAATGAAACCCTTATTGTATCATTTATTAGCTATCGCATTATAAAAATTCTCTACACAAAGCGATGATTAAAACATATTTTTAAACAGATTAAACCAAAATTTCACAACATAAAAATATACCTAATATGAGCCTTGGAATATTTCACAAGTAGATCAAAGTGCTATGCAATAGGCACAACTCTAAACTACGATTAATCAAAAAACATAAGAAATTAATCTTTATTTATAACACAATCCTCTACAACTATGGTTTGATAATGTTGTTTAAATGGTGTGTTTTGAGGAACATTAAAACTGTCGGCAAAAATTATCTCACCATCATATTCCACTGTTATTTTATAGTCTTTGCTTTTTTCGGTAACAAAAATAAAACGCCCAATATTGTTTGGTTTTGCAACAGAATGTTCGCCTGTGCTAATATTATCAATATTAACTATTGCCTGCGAAGTGCCACCTTCGCAAGTTTCAACATAACCAATATTTACGGTCATTTGTTCTTCTTTTTTAATATCTTTTCTTAATAAATATATATCGGTGTTGCCAAATCCATTTGATTTATATGAGGCATAAAAAGCGTTTTCGGTGTTTGCAATAGGTACATAATATATGTCAACATTAATAGAATTAATAGGATAGCCCAAATTTTCTGCATGTCCCCATGTAGCAAATTCTGTTTTTGTGCTTTTAAAAATATCATAGTTTCCAAAACCCTTGTGTCCGTTTGAGCTAAAATATAAAACAGTGCTATCTTTAATAAAGGGACCTTCTTCGTCGCCGTATGAATTTACGCCTGCACCAAGATTTTTCGCTTTACCCCACTCTCCATCTGCGTCTTTTTCCGAAACATATATATCAAGACCGCCGTAACCTCCTGGTCTATCGCTGGTAAAAAACAAATATCGTCCATCGCAAGTCATTGTAGCATGAGTTTCTCTATGTCTTGTATTAATGTTTTTGCCTAGCTTAACTGGCTCAGACCACGATGAGTCTTTTTGTATTCTGGAATAATATATAGACCCCCTTTTATCTTCTTTATAAATAAAAAGTTGTGTACCATCACAGGCTATGCTTGTAGAAGCCTCATTTTCATTGGTGTTTATTTTTCCTTTTATCGGTTTTGGTTTTGTCCATTTACCATCTACTCTTCTTGCTATATAAATATCCTCGTCGTACTCTCCATCTTCAAGCATGCTGGAGTTTTCGTTTCGTCTTTTTCGAGAAGTGAACATTAATGTTTTTTTATCCTCCGAAATTACTGGAGAATGTTCCGTAAAAGGAGAGTTTATAATTTCGCCTAAGTTTTCAATATCAAATTCGTTATGAAACTCAACCAAGGCAAGTGATATTTCATAATCAATTACATTTAAAAATTCTTTGTCGTGCGATTTGGCTTTTAACCGCTCAAGAATAATTACAGCACTATCCAAAATTGAATTTACTCGATACGCTCTGGCAAGATAAAAATCAATTTCATCTTTGTTCACCTCACCATCATCTTTTTGAGTATGCATTTGAGATGCTTTTGTCAGAAAAATAATAGAACTGTCTTGTTTTTTGAATGTGTTTAAATAACAAAAACCTAATTTGTAATTAAAAACTGTGCTTTCTCGGTCAAATAATAACATTTGTTTATACATTCTAATAGCTCCACTAAAATCTTCTGTATAAGGTATGTGTTTTGATATTGTTGCTACTCTTTTTACTGCATCAACTGGTTGTGCAAAAATAAATTTTGCAACAAAGATGCTTAAAATTAATATTGTTATCTTTAAATTAAATAGTTTCATTTTTTATTAGCTTCAATTTATGCTCATTAATAAAAATTTCTTGTTTTGTTTTTCCAACTATATTAGGTGCTTCAACTCCTTTTCCAAACCTTTTATTTCCGTAAAATATTCTTGCTTCGTCCCATATATTATCTTTTATAAAAGTATTTAAAAGCATTGAACCACCTTCAATAATTACAGACTGAAAGTTGTACATATATAAACTACGCAAAATTTGTGCTAATAGTGCGTTTTCAAAGTTTATTTTGATTAAATGCAGTTTTTCTTTGATGAAAGGAGAGTTTTGATTGGTGAAACAAATTGTGGGTACAGAGTTATCAAAAATATAACGTTTTTTATCCAATCTTAAATTTTTATCAATAAAAACTCTAACAGGATTACGCCCTGTCCAATTTCTAACATTTAATTTAGGATTGTCGTTTGCAACAGTATTTGTGCCTACCATTATAGCTTGCTCTTCGCTACGCCATTTATGTACCAGTGTTTTACATGTAGAGTCTGTAATCCAATTTGATTGAATAGTACTATCATTTGTTCGTTCAATATCTATAAAACCGTCTAATGTCTGTGCCCATTTTAGGATAATATATGGACGTTTTTTTTCGTGAAATGTGAAAAATCTTTTGTTTAATTCTCTACATTCTTTTTCCAAAACACCAACTTTTACATCACAACCTGCTTGTTCTAATAATTTTATACCTTTACCAGATACTTTTGCAGTTGTGTCTATTGTTCCTATAACAACTTTCGGAATTTTTTTCTCAACAATTAGTTTGGCACAGGGAGGAGTTTTTCCGTAATGCGAGCAAGGTTCTAATGTTACATATATTGTTGATTTTGGAAGTAATGATTTATCTTTAACCGAATTTATAGCATTTACCTCGGCATGTGGCTCGCCTGCTTTGCAATGATAGCCTTCTCCAATTATTTTGTCATTATAAACTATTACCGAACCAACCATTGGGTTTGGATATGTATTGCCAAGTGCTTTTTTTGCAAGCTCAATACTTCTATACATGTATTTCATGTGTGTAATTTTTTAATCTATTGATTTATAATCGCATAATTGTATCATTCTTTAGTGAAAACGAAATAATAATTAACTATAGGATACGCCGTAAATAGCGAATTAAGTACCCATACAAAAGTTTTTACACATTTGTATTTCTTTAATCTACAGGTTTGCAACCACTTAATTGTATCATTGAACCATTGAATAATTGTATCATTCCTTATTTCATTGGTTTATAATTACATAATTGTATCATTGACAGTAATTCAGCGAAACGCTGTATTTAATTAAAAATAAATAAGTTATATT
>JAOZTW010000534.1 GCA_029938985.1 Bacteroidales bacterium
TAAATAAAAAAACGGGAAATGCTATTCAAGATAATGTAATGACATTAGATTTTGATTTAAAAAATCTAAAGGGAGAAATAATTAACATTTGGGGGCATAATCTATTTTTTTTAAACGCACATCCTAAATACCAAAATAATTATACTCCATCTAATTACCAAGATTGGTTAAATTTATTTAGGCAATCTGTTCATAAAAACGAAATACTAACATTAAATTTAAACAACAAAGGAATAGCAAAAGTAGTAGAGTTAATAGATTATGAAAAAACAACACCACAAGAACGAAGGTTAATAAAAATAACAGAAAGTAAAAAAGTGATGAAAGCCAAAGAACGAGATAGATTTGAAAATGTGAAAAATGAATTAGAACAAAACAAACATGAATTAGAACAAAAAGAAGTTGAAATAGAACAAAATAAACATGAATTAGAACAAAAATATAAATCTCTGATTAATAGTGCAAAAATAATGAAACATGCAGGTATTAAAATTCAACAAATTCAACAAGCTACAAACTTAACAATAACAGAAATAGAAAATTTATAGCATTTTATTGATTAGCTCCATTTGTTCAAAAAACAGGTAAACTGTGTAGTAAAAATTCATGTAAACTACAAAAAACTACCTACTTAAATATATCTTTTAATGTCGTTTATTAGTAAAATATTAATTAAAAATGATAATCATTTATTAGAGGAGTTTTATTTGAAATATAGCTCTCAAACAAATTTGAATATAAATTTAAAGTTAGAGCAATCACCAAATATTTTAGACGCTTTTTCTGTTTTGGGTAGCAATATTGACGTGTTGGCGGTTATAGATACAAACAAAAATCATATTGCATGTGCTTGTGTTTTAAGTCAAAAAGACTGTTACATAAATGGCTCACTCTATAAAATTGGTTATGTAAGTGGTTTAAAGGCAAGACAAGAATATAGAGGAACACTTGCTTTTGCAAGATTTTTAATACTGTTTAAAGAATATTCGAAAAACAATGCAGTTTGTTGGTTGTTTTCTGTATTCTCCGACAATATTTTGGTAAACGAATTAGTGAAAAACAAACGTCAATTATTACCAATTATTGATAAAATAAATATTTATAATTCATATATTTTTAAATCAAAACATTTATATTTTAAAACTTTTGAAAAAACAAACATTAAAATCAAATTTGCAACAATAGAAGACAAGTCTAATATTGAAGCTTTTTTATTAAAAAATAAAAAAACACATGATTTAACTCCTTATTACACTGTTGATAATATTTTTAAGGGAACAGGTTTGTTAAAAGATTTTTCTTATCAAAATCTTGCTTTGGCAGTAAAAAATAATAAAATAGTTGGTATGCTTGCTTTGTGGGATCAAACAAAATTTAGACGTTGGTGGGTAGAAAGTTATTCTAAGAAATATCAATTTATAAGACCATTACTAAATATTGGTAGTAAAATAATGTTTATGCCAAATTTACCTATGGCAGGAAATATAATAGATTATAAAATTGTTTGCCTTAATTTTATTGAAAACAATGATATTGAAATTTATAAGCTGTTATTTAATACTTTGGTACAAAAGTCAAATCAAAAAAACAGCTTGTTTTCCGTTGGTTTTACACAAAATCAAAACTATAATTCTTTATTTAAGAAAAGATGTGTTAAGTTAGAAAATAATATTTATTTGGGTTACTGGCAACAACACACCGAATTAATTAAAAGTATACGAAATAATAATATTTATATTGAACAAGGAGGATTGTAATACTTGTTAGCCGTATTACAACAAACTATTTACGATTTAAACTTTGTTTTTTAACAATAATTTTATAAATAGTAAAAATACAGGGCGTAAACCAATTTTTAATTTCAAATCAATATTTTGAAAGTTCTTCTCCCATATTTTTACATTTTTGTAAAATATTCATATTATTAATATAATCTTTACTGGCAAGATTAATAGGTAGAGCTATTTTTTTGTATAAAATTTTCAACTCTTCTTCCGTTTTTAATATTTGTTTTCCTACACCAAGACGAGTTCCATTTATCACATTCAATGTATTTTGTTTGCCAAGAATAGAAGTAATAAATTTAAATAATTTTATCACTGGTTCTGCCTCAACAGGATTAGGCGACCCCATGCTTAACAACAAAACAAATTCTTTATTCCACTTATGATACGGTGTGTGAATTAGTCCATTTTCTGTTATTTGAACATTTGTAAATGATCTAAATCTATCCACAATTATTTTTAGTGGAGCAGTAAGATGGTGAAAATATACAGGAGAGGCAAAAACCAGTACATCAGCTTCTAATATTTTCTTACTTAAAGCATACCATTCATCGCTACTGTTAGAACATCTTTTTATTAAATTGCAACGCAAACAACCACTACAATACTCAATATTTATTTTGTTAGCATCTATTGTTTCAATAAAATTTGAGTTTTTTTTTGCACCGTGCAAGAAAGAACTTAACAATATATCTGAATTTGATACAGTACGAGGACTTCCTTTAAAAGCTAATATTTTTTTCATTTGTTTAAATAGTTTGTAGAAACTCAATAGTCAGAAATGAATTACAGTTGAAATTCAGTTGATTATTTCTTTTGTTGTTTCCTAAGTAATTTTGGCGTTTTTCACGAGTGGCAAGTTCAAGGCTTTTTTGAAATATTAGAATTAAAGTTTACCTTTGTAAATGAGCATTTTAATATTTCAAAAGTAACGATGAAATTGATACTCGTGAAAAACGCCTAATTTTTTGACAATTCCTATGCATTAGTATTCAATTTTATCTTCTTTTTCGTTCCAAATTGTAAATGCTTTTTGAGCTTCAGAACGCATAGTTTGTTTAGTTAGTAGTTTTCGTTTTGCAAAAGGTAATGCAATTTCTTGATAAATAAAAGCATCGTCAAAACCAATTTCTTTTGCATCTGTTTTGGTGTTTGCAAAAAATAGTTTGTCTATTCCCGCCCAATATATTGCCCCCAAACACATAGGGCAAGGCTCACACGAACTATAAATTTCGGCACCAGATAGGTCATACGTTTTTAATTGCGATGTAGCTAATCTTATTGCATTTACTTCGGCATGTGCTGTTGGGTCGTTGTTAATAGTAACACTGTTTGACGCTTCGGCAATAATTTTACCATTTTTTACAATCACAGCACCGAAAGGACCGCCTCCGTTGTTCACACTATTAATTGATAAATCAATAGCTCTTTGCATATATTTATTTATTTTATCTGACATGATTTTTTATAACATAGTGCCATAAATGACAATTAGGAATTAGTTTACTCCTTAAAATACAATTATTTATAAATAATTTAGTAAAAAAAACAAAGTTTTACAACATAATAATACAACAAAAGTAATATATTTTTTTTTTAATAAAATAAATATTAAAATATTTTGGTTTTGAAAATAAAAAAATTGTAAATTTGCTTTATGAAAAAAACACTATTATTTTTAATTATTTCATTTTTTTATGTTTCACTACAAGCTCAAAACCACGATTTAACAGTAAAAGTTGACAACATAAAAGATGTACAGGGAGTTATTAGAATGTCGCTTTTTAATAACGACAAATATCCACAAGAAGGAGAAGAATTTAGAAGTTATAAATTTGATGTAACATCAAATATTGTATCGTACAAATGCCCCAATTTGCCTGCAGGAAAATATGCAATTGCCCTTTATCATGATAAAAACAATGATGATGAGTGTAATATGACTTTTATGGGGATTCCAAAAGAAGCTTTTGGGATTTCAAATAATGTTACAATTTATTTAACAGCACCCACTTTTGAAGAAGCTGCTTTTTATGTAAATAAAAATAAAACAATAACAATTACTTTAAAATATATGTTTTAACCCACCTTATTATTGTATTTTCGTCATAAAAATTGTAATATTTTTTTTTATATCTCTATTTTTTGTAGCTTGCACAAATATCACAAACGAAAAACAAAATAACGAGAAAATTAATGAAACTGACTCTGTTGAAATAGGATACGACAAAAGCGAGTGTTGATAAATTGAGTTATTTATTATTAAAACTAAGGATGTTAACCAACTAAAGTTTTTGCTTTCATTTTATATTGATTATCAATAATTTATAAAATTAA
>JAOZTW010000535.1 GCA_029938985.1 Bacteroidales bacterium
ATGAAAAACATATAGTTAAATGTTATTAGAAAAGTTTTCCTGACTTTTCAGTTATTTATTAAATTCTGTTCATTCAAATTTAATATTCCATTTAATTCGTTATCAATATTTTTGTCAGACGAACTAATTTTTCCATTATAACTATATTTTATATTTAAATTATAATTTTTCTTTCTTGATAAGTCGCATTTATTTCTTTTTTTTTCAGAGCTAATAATTCTTTTGGCTCGTGTCCTTTATTGATATGTCTCATAATAAATTATTTGTTTTAATATGCTTTAAATGAAACTACTTTATTTTTATCATCGTATATGATTTTAATATCATTTAATTCAAACAATATTTTAGCTTGAATTATATATTCATCATTTTCGCCCAATAAGTTATATAAATTCTTAAATTTTTCAAAAATTTCATTTATTTTGTTATTATCAAAATCTTCAATAAGTTCAAATAATTTGTCAATTTTATTTTCTATTTCAGATGGACGTTCTTTAATTTGCATATAATTATATAAAAATGTATTTATATTGCTGCCATAAGAATAGTCAATATTAACAATTTTGTTTATCTCAATATTATAAATTTTTTTACTTTCGTTTTTAAGATTAATTACTAACAACGGTGAGTGCGTTGTTACAATAAATTGAATATTAGGAAAAACATCTGATAAAGTATTTAAAATATTTTTTTGCCATTTGGGGTGTAAGTGGGTGTCTATTTCGTCAATAAGTACAATAGCTTTTGTTTGTCTAAAATCGTTTTTGGCTGGCGTTAATTCGTGTAAACGTTTGATTAAAACCGCTATCCAGATTATTACATTATTTAATCCTAAACTAATTAAATCTATTGGAATACCGTTGTTTACTCCTGTAGTTGTTATGTTTACTATTTTATTTCCTTGTTTTTTACCAGTTGAAGATATTTTTATATTTTCATTAGTAATTTTATTTATTAAGTCATGAAATTTTATTAATAATTCTTTGTCCTCGTATATATCAAATAACCAGTCGTTTATTGTTGAAAATCTGTTATCTGGAATATTTGAAATTAAATGAATTATATCACTCAAATTTGGTTGTTTTACATTATTTATTAATTTTAATTTCAGAGCTTTGTCTTTTGCTCTTTGAACTTGCGAAAACCCAAATATTGGAACTCTAAAAATACTCGTATCAACTACCGATTCAAACATACTTGCTTCAATTATAAGGTCTTCTATAACAACATTACCATTGTTTTTTGAAAAAATTATATTATTTTCATGTTTTTTATCGGTTTCGTATTCTAATTTTATACTTCCTTGTTCTGCATAGTTTAGTGTCGCTGATTTAGTATCTTGTATTTGTAATAAATTTTCAATTATTTTTTTATCAAAATATTCTTCTTTGTGGTCGGTTCCTGCAAGTGCCAAAGCTATTGCTCGTAAAATTGTTGTTTTACCAGTTCCATTTTCTCCAAGCAGACAAGTAATTTTTTTTGATAAATCAATTTCTATCTCTTCAAAATGTCCTATTTTTTTAAGTGTTATTTTTTTTAATTTAATTTCTTTATTCTCTTTTTTTATTCCTATAGTTTTCCCTCTATATTTTTCTATTATTTTTAAAAAGTTCTCTTGTTGTTCTGGTATAAAAAACTTGATTTCTAATTCTTTATTATATTCGTATTCTAATTTTAATAAATCATCAATTCTTTTTTTATCATTATTTAAAAAAGATTCTAAACTTTTCAAATAATTATTTTTATTTTCATAATTTTTATACCAGAAATTTGCATCTTCTCCTTTTTGATTTTTTTGTAAAACAAAGCCTGATATAATTTTTGTAATTTTTTAAAAAAAAGAGGCATTTTTTTTAGATGCTTTTGCCGACAACCTTAAGCTTGTTTGTGAATTATCCCAAATTTCAAAAAAAATATTTGGTGTTTTTGTTATCCAGTCTCTTCCGTCCCAAAAAGATATAATAACAGAGTTTGCTCCAACAAACCAATATCCTTTTTCTAATCTATTGTATCTGTTATTAGTCCGTAAACTGAAAAATAAATTGGGGTCTTTTTTTTGTTTTCCTAATAAAAAAGTTAATACATTTTCATGTATTTGTTTTATTGAATTATTGTTCATTTTTTTGCAAATTTTTAGTTTTTTTTTAACTTTGTATTTTTAAAAAAACAAAAGTAATATAAAATTTATAAAACACAAAAACAAAATGAAACGACAATTTTTAACAAATAATTTACAGGTACATACATGGCAAGATATTGAAAAATATTTTGTTGAACTGAACGAACGAAATATTAATTCTATTCAGGAATTAGAAAAATGGTTGCAAGACCGCAGTGAATTGGAAGCGGTTTTGGAAGAAAATTTAGCTTGGCGATATATAAAAATGACCTGTGATACAACAGATAAAAAATTGAGCGAAAATTTTGAGGAATTTGTTACTAAAATAGAACCAAAAATAAATGAATATACTGATATTTTGAATAAAAAATTTATTGAAAATAAGTATTTCAATAATTTAGATAGTCAAAAATACTTCACACTTATTCGTTCAAAGAAAAAAGAAATAGAAATTTTTAGGACTGAAAATATACCTATTATCGCAGAGTTACAAACAATTGAACAAGAGTATGGAAAAATTAGTGGTGCTATGACTATTGATTATGAGGGTAAAAAGCAAACAATGCAACAGGCTGCCAACTACCTGAAAAATACAAATAGAGAGATAAGAGAAACCGTATATAGACTTATAAATGAAAGAAGAAGTAAAGATGTTGATAAATTGAATACTCTTTTTGCTAAATTGGTTGATAAAAGAAACAAAATTTCGGAAAATGCTAATTACGAAAATTATAGAGACTATAAATTTGATGCAATGGGGCGTTTCGATTATAATGCAAACGATTGTTTTGAATTTCATAAATCAATTGAAAATAAGGTTAGTCCAATTGTAGATGAAATATTAAAAAAACATAAGGAAAAATTAAAATTAGAAAAATTAAAACCTTGGGATTTAGGAGTTAACTCTGATTTAAAACCACCAATAAAAGTTTTTAAAACAAGTGATGAATTGATAGAAAAAACTATAAAATGTTTTTCTGAAATACGTCCGCAATATGGGGAGTTTATTGCTACAATGCAGAAGAATGGTTATCTTGATTTAGATTCTCGTATTGGAAAAGCTCCAGGTGGATATAATTACCCGCTTTACGAAAGTAATATACCATTTATATTTATGAATGCCACTGGCAACGTAAGAGATTTATCTACAATGGTTCACGAGGGCGGACATGCTATTCATGCTTTTTTGGCAAAAAATTTAGAACTTGTTGATTTTAAACAAACACCATCTGAAGTTGCCGAACTTGCTTCAATGGCGATGGAACTTATTTCAATGGAACATTGGCACGTATTTTTTGAAGACAAAGAAGAGCTTAAACGTGCTAAATATCAACAATTAGAAGGAATTATTAAAGTTTTGCCTTGGATTGCAACAGTGGATAAATTTCAGCATTATATTTATGCCAACCCAAATGCAACAATAAAAGAACGAACAGATAACTGGGTAAAGATATATAATCAGTTTAGTAGCAAAGTGATAGATAGAGAAACATGTGAACAATATTTTGCAAATACATGGCAGAAACAACTTCATATTTTTGAAGTACCTTTTTATTATGTAGAATATGGTTTTGCCCAACTTGGAGCAATTGCTATTTGGAAAAACTATAAAGAAAATCCAGAAAAAACTTTAAATCAATACGAAAACGCACTCAAGCTTGGCTATTCAACCACAATTCCTAAAATATATGAAACTGCTGGAATAAAATTTGAATTTTCGGAACAGTATATTGAAGAACTTATGCTTTTTGTGAAAAAGGAAATGAATTTTTAAAATTAAATACATAATTAGTTCGTTTGCTTCTGTAAATGAGTAATTTAATATTTTAAATGCTCATTTACTCTTTTGAAAATGTAGAAATACTTTAATTTTCATTTTTAAAAATAGATTCTAAAATCAATATTATTTTCATTTTTTTTAAATAATTATATTAACTTTGCAACATTAAATAACTAAAGTTTTTGTGTTCATTTTGTGATGATTATCAATGATTTGTAAA
>JAOZTW010000536.1 GCA_029938985.1 Bacteroidales bacterium
TGCCAGAATATAAGTACGACAGATTATCTATTTCTGCAAATTGTCCGTTTTCTATCTTTCCCAATCTTGTTAGCGAGAGTATATTGCCGTTCAAATCGTAGTTATATGCACCATTATAATTTAACTCGTTGAATATTATCTACAAGCTCTCACAAGCAAGGGGAGATATGTTATTACAAATAAACGATAAGTGGTCTATAAAAAGCCTTTCGAATATAAGCATATATAACCACATTTTTAAATTTTAACGATTCTACGAACTTTCCAATAAAATTGTACAACACAGCTGGAGAAGCTACTTTTCCGCAAGCACATGTAGCAAAACGCCCAATTGGATCTACAGCATAACTAATATTGTATTTGCTAAAATTCTTAATACGCCTAACAACTTCTACTTCATATTTAATTTCTTGCTGATATTCAAGCCATCTGAATATATCTTCGATTCTATTAATTTTATATTCACAATTTAAGCCTCTAAAAAATACTAATTTCCCTTTATCTAATATTAAAATCATTGATATGGACAAATATTTATCCACTGAAGCAATATGGTAAATATGCTTATCTTTAAACTCAATACATGTTTCTGTATAGTTTGGATATACATTTAAAGTATCAACCAAATCATATATAAAAAAATTGTAAAAATTTTGATCCTGAACATTATAGTTTCCCATAAAATAAATAGAATAATAAAAATTTAACTTGTTTAAATTCAAACAAATATAGTCTAACACAACTCTTCTATCATAAATTGTATCAATATTTTCGGTACAATTATCTTGATTATTCTGTGCAAAACAAGTTGTATTTAAAACTACTACCAATGCAAAATATACTAATTTTTTCATAACTAATCCCTATTATTTTTTATTTCTCGAAATGTTTTTTTCGCCTTTTTTTTAGGATTTTTTTCCACATTTCTTTTATTCTTTTTATTATTATGCCTATTTTTTATAGCTTTTATATCTTTTTTATTTAAGTTATGTTCTGCTTCATGTGAGAAATATCCAACTATTACTTCACTTGCAGTTATATATTTATCGTCAGTTCCTATCTTTACTCCTATCATATCGCTTTTACTTTTAAAATTACCTTCAAAGATTGTAATAGTTGCTTCTTCATAAATAATTTTTCCATCAGCATTTGTTTTGTATGCAGGAGTATCGCTAAACATTCCTTTTTCATCTCCAACCCAGTCTAAAGGTTCTCCATCTTCACCATGAGGCTGATGAAGCCCATTATAACCATTATCTATTTTTTTACTTTCAATTTTTAAATTAACTTTTGTTTCATTTTCAGAAAGTTTTTGAAATTGTTCTTTTGCTGTTTTGCTACCTGTATCATTTATCAATCCTACTAATCGTTTTGTCGTTTTGGTTGCATTTGCACTAACACTTAAATTGCCATTTTTATCGCTACTTGAAGTAATTTTTTTTCCATCAGTACCAGGAATCCAAGCATTTTCACCATTGTAATCAATAAACATAATAGGATTATTGGCTGCATAACAGTAAGTGGTTTGAAAATAGAATTTTTCAGCCATCGGGTCTAATGTATGAAACCTCCCTATTTGTGCATCGTAAAACCTTGCTCCGTAGTCGTGCCAATCTAAATTAAAGTCGTCTTGAAATTCTTTGCCGTTGTATTTGTACTTGTTTTCTAAGGCATTGTTAGTGTTAGATAAACTTTCTATACTCATGCCAAAAGGATAATAGCTATCTGTTTGTAGTACTTCTCCGTTTTGGTTAAAAGTTACTCTTGTGTTGCCCAAGTGGTCTGTTAGCATGTAATCGTAACTGTAACTTGTGCCAATAGTGGAAAAGGTTAACCTGCCCTCTGCTGTTAATATGTAAAGCAATTCGCCGTTTTCATAAATTATGTTACCAGTATAATCTGTGCTACTTTGTAGAGACGCATCGCCGTGCGTCTCTACATTTATTTTTGTGCCATCTGCGGTGTAAAGATACGAAATATATTTGGAACTTTCTGCAATAAAATCTATTTTTTTTGGGAGGTTTAGTTCTTTTTTTTACAGCGTAGTGAATTAAGACGTAAGTACCTAAAGTAATGATATAATATTAATAGTCTGAAATTTAATACTTTAGGTACTTACGTCTTAATACAGTAGTTTAACTCGTTGGATACTATCTACAAACTCGCACAAACGAGAGTTTTTTTTAAAACAAAAGTAATAAAATATTATATCTTTATTTACAATTTTTTAAAAAAATTACATTCTGGAACATCATCCACAAATTTACGAGAACAACCTAAGTTTAAATCCCTCAGTATAAAATTATATGGTGTGGTTGTTAAGTTATTTTCATGGAATTTAGGTAGAACCTCAAATTTTGCTTTTTCATAACTAAAATAATTTATATCACGAGAATTATCTAAGTTAAGTGTGTCAAAATCTATTTCAAATATAAAAGTATTTACAAGTGATGTTTCTATTGAAATAAATTGAATAACAGTATCATTTCTAATAAAAAAACATTTAATAAAATTATCATCAGATGTATGCAAACCGCTTTGTTTTATTATACTCCACTTACATCTATTAATTAATTGATCCGGACCTCTATAACGTTCATAGATATAAATAGTATCCCATTTAAAATTTGTTAATTTTGCAAAATCTATTATTGGATATATACTGTCTTTTTGAAAAGAAATTAATGCTTTGTCTATTTCTGTTTTTAATTTAACCTCAATCTCTATCCTTTCTGCTTCTATTTCTTTACTATCACTTTCTACACATGAATTTATTAAAATAAATTGAATTATAAATAATACAATGATATAAACTTTTTTCATATTAATATTTGTTTTAAATTATTTATTAAGTAAATAGCTGTATATTAACGTCATTTTTAAAAGATGTTCTTTTATATAAAGCAAGGCTAAAAATATTTGCATAGCTTATATCTAAAAAGGCGGGAAAACTTTTCAGACAAACATTAATTTACTGATTAATAAGACATTATCTAAAATGGAGTTAGTTCTATTTCTGTTTGATAATCAAACTGTTAATAGTTATTAGAAAAGTTTTCCCGACTTTTCAGCTTATATACAAATCTTTTTTAATGAAACAGAATGTTAAATAAATACTTAAGAGTGAGCAAAATTATTTGTATATATATTTATTTGAGTACTCAAAGTAAGGATGCTATTAATCAAATCTTTACAAACTTTGCTACCAAATCATATTTTCTAAAATATACAAATAATTTTACTCAGGTACTTAAAAACAGATGTTTATATAGATAACTACTTCTTCTTATGACCAGATTGCTTTAAATTTTTCAGTATATCTCTTGATTCACCAAATTTACCAGTACTCATTGCTGATTTTTTCTCTTTTTTGTATATCTTTTCTTTTGTTGCTATTATTGTTCCAACATGAGTTCGTTCACTTAAGTCACCGTTATAAGCCTTAAAGATAGCAATAAAGGCAATTCTTTTTGGAGAAGCAAATTTGTTCTCCTCACCAATCTTTCTTCCAATTATATTATTTTCTGTATCAACCTGTGAGTCAATATCAGAATTATTAGGATTATCGTCGCCATGTGCAATGCTTGCTTCTTTTGCAATTTTTTTTCCAAGTACTTGTGTTGTAATTGCTTGAGCAATAACATGTCTTAAGGTATTCTCAAGAGGTTCAGAACCACCTGCTAAATTTCTTGAATAGCGATATGCAATTCCTGCTATACCTTTTCCATCGTATTTGTTTTTTCCAATTATTGCTGCTGCTATTGGACGTTTAACTGCAAACTCTGCTTCATCAATACTCGCACCTCGTTTTCTTGCTTGTTTTCTTATTGTAGAACGATATTGTTCTCTTACTTTATTAATGGGTTTTCTTAAAATATCTTTTATTTTGTCTGCCCTTATACCTTGCAATCCCCATAAATCAATATTAGTAGAGGGATTGTTACTGGCATAATTATATGGAGAAAGATATGCAAACTCTTCTGCTTTTGGGTCGAGACTTGGGAAACGTCCTATTTGTGGGTCGTACATTCTAAAACCATAAGCATACCAATCTAAATCAAAGTCGTCTTGAAATTCTTTGCCGTTGTATTTGTACTTGTTTTCTAAGGCA
>JAOZTW010000537.1 GCA_029938985.1 Bacteroidales bacterium
AATTGTTTTTTTTATTGAAAATCATATAGTTAATTGTCACAAGAAAAGTTTTCCCAACTTTTCAGCTAAATACTAAAAGTCAACTTAAAAAATGAAAAATATATATATACTTATTTTACTAATAATTTTTCTAACTCCAGTGTTTGCACAGGAAATGGGAAAACCGCTGATGCGTATCTATTCAATCGATGAATATCAGGGGAGTCCACAAAACTGGGCAGTTATACAGGACGATAGAGGAGTTATGTATTTTGCTAATAATGAAGGCATTATAGAATACGATGGTTTTGAATGGAGAAAAATTATTGTTCCCAATACTCTTGCAATTCGCTCTTTTGCCAAAGATAGTTGTGGGAGAATATATGTAGGTGCTGTTGACGAATTTGGATATATCGCTCCGGATAAGTCTGGAGACATGAAATATTTTTCGTTGAGCAAAGACTTAGATACTGCATATCAATCTTTTAATAATATTTGGCAAACAATTTATACCACCGAAGGAATATTTTTTTGTTCACACGATATCTTGTTTCGTTATAATTATCATAATTGCAAAAAGCAGGATTCTTTATATTCAAAAAATGCCATTACTATATGGGAACCAGGCGATAGATTTTTTAGAGTTTTCTTTGTAAACAACAAGCTTTATGTGAGAGATACTAAATTTGGATTAAAATACGTTCAAAACGATTCTCTTATATTTGTCAATAATAGTGAAGTTTTTATTGATGAAAATCTTTTTGGAGGATTAACAAAGCTTGATAACGATAAATGGTTAACTTTTTCGTATCATAAAGGATTACAAATATTTAATTCAAAAGAAAACTGTTCTCCAGATAGTATATTATTTGAATATAAAACAGATATAAGCTCTTTTTTAAAAGAACAATATGTATATAATACCACACAACTACCAAATGGAAATTATGTTTTTGGAACTGTGAACGGAGGAATTTTAATTGCAAATAATAAATTTGAACCAATATATCTGATTGACGTAAGGCTTGGTATAAAGTCAAATTTTTGCTATCACTCATACTTTTGTAATGGAATTTTGTGGCTTGCCACCGACGATGGTATTATTAGTGTGGAATTAGACTCTCCATTTCAATCATGGGAAGAAGAACTTGGAGTTGAAAAGACTGTTTATGATGTAATTAGATTTAAAGAAAGATTATATATTGCAACAACAGAGGGTGTTTATTATCTTGACACTTTAAAATTTGAAAATTCTTTTTCTCAAAATTTATTTCATAAAATAGATGGTTTAGATGAAGTATGCTGGAGCTTTTCCAAAGTTGAAACAGTTGATAACAATAAGAAAGTTCAAAATCTTTTTGTAGGTACATCGGCTGGTATTTATGAAATTGAAAATAATGAAATTGTAAACAATTTTTCAATTAACTACATAATGAAAACTTACAATTCAAAAATACTTCCTAACTTATTATTTATTGGCTCTAATGAGGATTTTACATATATCTATAAAGATAAAAAAACCAATAAATGGAAAGAAAATGATAATTTTATAAATATAAAAACTGATGAAATTAGAACAATTTGTATAGACCGGGATTCTAATATTTGGTTCTCTGATTATAAATTTTTATATAAATTAAAACCAAATTATATAAAAGATAAAAACTCAAACTTGTTGTTTAATGATTACTTAAGTTTAAAAAAATACGATACCATTACAGGACCGAGCAATTTAAAATATCTTGAAATATATAATTATAATAATAAAGATACCTCTTTATTATTTTTTGCTACTGAAAACGGATTATACACTTACAATAAAAAAACAAACACTTTTGCTTTAGATAATTTTTTTGACCCTATACTTAATTCAAAAGAATATAAATCGGTTATGTTTTTTTCACAAGATTTTTTTGGAAATGCTTTTTTTGATGGTAAAAGTAAATTTTTACGGCAAAACAATAATAGTTTTTCAATGGACACTCTTGCATACAAAAGAGTTTTTAATGCTTTTTATAATACTACTTATGACGAGTTTGCCAAAAAAGAATGGCTATGCGGTGTACGTTTTTTGATGAGCCACAATGTGAATTATAAACGAGATTATAATCAAAAATACTCTCCACTTATCCGAAAAGTTGTTATAAACAGTGATTCTATTATTTTTAATGGTACATTTTATATAATTGATACAAATTCTAATAATTTTTTTCCTGTAAAAAACCAACTGAAACATCAAAAACCAATTATTGACTACAACAATAATTCAATAACCTTCTCTTTTGCAACATCATACTATGAAAAAACAGAAGCTGTTGTTCATAGTTTTAAATTAGATAATTTTGATAAAAAATGGTCTGATTGGACTGATAAAAAAGAAAAAGAATATACCAATCTACATGAAGGAAAATATATATTTAAGGTAAAAGCAAAAAATGTTTATGGAATTGAAAGTGAAATTGCAACTTACGAATTTAAAATTTTACCACCCTGGTATAGAACTTGGTGGGCATATATTATATATGTAATTTCTTTAATTATATTAATTATTATTATAGTAAAACTATCTTTAAGGCGTGTTGTAAAAGCAAAAATAAAGTTAGAAAAAATAGTAAAAGAACGAACATCTGAAATATTACAACAAAAAGAAGAAATAGAAACTCAAGCCGAAGAACTTATTGATAAAAACGAGAGATTATATCAAAAAAATTTTGAAATTGAAACCCAAAGAGACGAAATTGAAATTCAAAAAAATGAAATTCAAAAAAGCCATAATCAAGTTACAGCAAGTATAAATTATGCTCAAAGAATACAAGTAGCAATGTTACCTTTTACTCAAGAATTTGAAAGTTCTTTTTCTGAATATTTTATTCTCTTCAAACCAAGAAATATTGTTAGTGGCGATTTTTATTATTTCAAAAAAATAAACAATTATATAATTTTTGCAGTTGCCGATTGTACCGGACATGGAGTTCCAGGAGCTTTTGTGAGTATGCTTGGCATTTCTTTGCTAAACGAAATTACACAAAATAAAGAAACAACTAAAGCAAATCAGGTTTTAAATAAATTGCGAGATAATATAAAAAGGTCGTTACGACAAACTGGCAAAATTAGAGAAGCAAAAGACGGTATGGACATTTCGCTTTGTGTGTTAAATAAAAGCACAAATGAATTGCAATTTGCTGGAGCTTATAATCCACTATATATAGTTAAAAATAAAGAATATAGAAGAGAGAGAAGCCAAAAGCCATCTTTAACAATTCTAAAAGCAGACCGCCAGCCAATAGGAATTCATGTTAAGGAAAAACCATTTGAAAATATTGTATTTCAATTAGAAAAAAATGATATTTTATATTTGTTTACAGACGGTTTTCCCGACCAACCTAATGAAATATATGGCAAAAAATACATGATAAAAAATTTTAAAAAATTATTATTATCAAATTCAGATAAACAGCTAAACGAACAAAAGCAAATATTTGAAACTGAGCTTGATAATTGGCAAGGAAAAGAAAAACAACGAGATGATATTACTGTTGTTGGTATAAAATTATAAAAGTTAAGAGTATCATATTTTGGCGTTTTTCATGAAAAAATTATATAATGAAACTATACGAAACTAACAAAACTAACAAAACAATTGTTTATAAAAGAAAGATTGACGGATTTACTGATGAAGTGATAATTAAATTTTTGAAAACAGAAAATCCAACAGAACAACAGCTTAATAGATTTTATCACGAATATGATATTACAAACCAATTGAAATCAAAATATATTCGTAAAGCAATAAAAAAAACGCCAAAAAAACAATAATTGATGGTAAACATGCAGTTGTTTTAGAATATTTTGAAAGAACAATTATTCCTGAATTGGAATTTAAAAAACTTCTGAAAGCAACAAGATATAGACAATATTGAAAATCTACTGAAAATATTTATTGAAAAAACGGGAAGAATAATCCGTAAGGTCTTTAACAAAAGTACTATTTGGAAATATATCCAGTGCTTTTTCAATTGAAATATACACCAAATTAATATAAAAAATTAACTCTTAAATATACTTATTGATGAATTTATTCGACTAGCCTAGGAAAAGTGAAAAAAAAAGTTTT
>JAOZTW010000538.1 GCA_029938985.1 Bacteroidales bacterium
TTCTGAAGTGAATTAGGTTGTCGGATTTTTTGCCTCAGTCAGGTGTTCTTCACCTTACTGCATTTACACACATTTATTTTGTAGGAGGACTCGTGCAGGTGAAAAACACCTGCACGAGGCAAATATGAATTTGATTTATATTAATCCGTTTTTTTTATATTTAGACAACCAGTTTTTCCAACTATTCTGTATATTGCTGAAATAAACACAAATACGTTGATTTTTTATGTCGATTTTATATGTAAAATAAGTTGTAAAGACAAGGCATGCCTTGTCTTTACAACTTATTTTACAGCAAATTGTATGTTTTTAATATTTTAATTGTTAATATTGCAGAAAAGTTTTTCCGACTTTTCAGGATCTAAGTACCCATACAAAAGTTTTTACACATTTGTATTTCTTTATTCTATTGGTTTATAACCATATAATTGTATCATTGAACCTTTGAATAATTGTATCATTCCTTATCATAAACCTTAAAAATATTTGATATGAAAAAACACAAACTTTACCTAATCGCAATACTAACATTGGTGTCAATATCAGTAAAATCACAAGAATATTTTGAACTTGCCAGCTTTCAATATTTGTATTCGCCAAATAATAAATCAGATTTTTTAGACAACAAAACCGACTATTCTAATTTTAAGGGAAGTCTAAATCTACCAATTGTTATTAATGATAATAACACACTAAT
This sequence comes from Bacteroidales bacterium, assembly GCA_029938985.1. GTDB lineage: Bacteria > Bacteroidota > Bacteroidia > Bacteroidales > JAOZQN01 > JAOZQN01. The sequence goes on from JAOZTW010000538.1 coordinate 698, forward strand.
ATTAGGATTTTTTGGGCAAGCTGCAAAATTAAAAAACTCATCACCCGTTTTAACCAATTATAATATGTATAACACTACTTTAAACCTTACTTGGTTTAAAAAAGTTTCGGGTAAAAACAGCTTCTTTTTAACTTTTGCACCACAAATTGCATCAGATTTTATAGATATAACAAATAAAGATTTTAGATTTAATTCATGTTTTGGATACATAAATACCAGAAATGAAAATTTTAAAATGTTATATTTTTTGCAATACCAACACGAATTTAACGGACCTACTTTTTTTCCATTAGTTGGCTTTGACTGGAAAATAAACGAAAAATTTAAACTAAACACTTTATTACCAGCCATACTTGACTTTAAATATTTGCCAACCCAAAAAATTGGCTTAGGGTTTTATGCCGATGCAGATATAACAACCTACCGATTAAGTGAAACCAATAATAATAATTCATACATGGAAGCATCACGTGCAGGAATATCCATTTATACTGAATATGCAGTTATAGAAAGTATTGTGCTAAGACTATCTGGCGGTTACTCAATTAACCGATACTTTAGAGAGTATGAGCAAAATGTGAAATACAAGTTTATTATTTCTGGAACAAAATTTGGGAATGCTTATATATTTCCTCCTTTAAGTAATGATTTTGACAACGGATTGTTTGTTGAAGTTAAATTAATTTATAGAATAAAAAAATAAAAAATAAAATAATGAATTACATCATATCAAACAAAAAAGTAGTAACAAAATTCATTTTAATTTTGATATTATCTATTTTATTAGGAAAAATTGTTTCCGCACAAACAGATGTACCCAAGGTAGAGAATGGAGTGTTAGACCTAACAAACTGGAATTTTGAAAAAGATGGTATTATAAACTTAGATGGCAAATGGGAATTTTATTGGGAGCAATTATTAACTCCCGAAGATTTTAAAACCAAAGAACTATCGCCAGAGTATATCTACGTACCACAAGGTTGGGCTACTGGTTTAGATAATTCAAAAAAGTATGACAACTTTGGCTATGCAACCTACAAAATAACAGTAAAACTACCTGAGAGCAAAACTGAATATAGAATTTGGTTTGACCAAATTAATACTGCTTCTAAAATCTGGATTAATGGAAACCTTCTTGGTGAAGTAGGAACAAGAACTACAAGTAAAGAAAACCATAGTGTTGGTGCTCACAAATTCCAAGATTATTTTAATTCAAATTTATACCCCTCCAAAGGAGAATTAGAAATAATAATACAAGCGTCAAGTTATTTTAGTGGTGGTCTATATGCAGGTATATTTACCCCTGTTAAGCTTGGTACAAAACAGCAAATAAAAACTTTAAATAATAGCAAAACTATACCTGCACTAATAGTAGTTGGCATACTCTTAATTATTGGAATTTATCATATAGTATTGTTCCTGTATCGCAAAAACGAATATTCAACACTTGTTTTTGCTATTCTTGCATTATTATTTGTATTGAGAGTAGATTTTGAAAAAAGTTTGACAGAACAGTTTCTTTACGATGGAAAATTCTTAGCAACAATTATGTATATAGTGATATGGGGCTATAATATACTAATGCCTTTGTTTTTCTACCTGCTTTTTAAAAAGTTTTTTAATAAATATATTTTTTATGTTCTTACTGCTATTTCCACATTTTGTTTTCTGTTTTTTGTTTTAACTCCTGTGCATATAGCAAATAGTTTTAACAGTATTGCTTTTCTTTATTTATTGATAACCATAATATTTTTAAATATTGTAGCATTTAGAGCATTATTAAATAAAGAACAAGGAGCATTATGGGCATTTCTTGGTGTTTTTGTAGTCGTTTTATGTAATCTTTACGATATTATGGTAGCTTTAAGTATTACAACAGGAGAATATATTTCAGCTTATGGTTTTACAATATATGTTATTTTTCAGGCAATAAACATTGCCGAACGTTTTTCTATTTCTTTTAAAAATAATGTAAAATTAAACAAAACTCTTGATTATCAAAACAAAAATTTAGAAAAAATAGTTGTTAAAAGAACAGAAAAAATTACTTTTCAAAACCAAGAAATATTAGAGAAAAACGAAGAGCTAAACCAGCAAAACGAAGAAATACAAGCACAAGCCGATAATCTTATGGTACTTAATGATGAAGTAACACAAAAAAACAGTGAACTGTTTCAACAGAAAGAAGAAATACTTGCACAATCAGAGGAGCTATTAGTAACCACCGATACACTTGAACAGCAAAACAAACAGTTAGAAGACCAAAACGAACATATTACTGCCAGTGTGCGTTATGCAAAAACTATTCAAACAGCAGTTTTACCATTTGAAGAACGAATTAAAAATTATTTGGATTTATTTATCATTTTTAAACCAAAAGATATAGTATCTGGCGATTTTTACTGGTTCACTTCAATTAAAAGTAAAACACAACAAAACTCAAGTACTATTTTTATAGCAGCAGTAGATTGTACTGGACATGGTGTTCCTGGTGCTTTTATGAGTATGATAGGTAGTCAATTATTAAGTAAAATTGTGAAAGAGGACAAAATTTACGACCCAGCCGAAATTTTGTTACAACTACATAATGGTATTTATCTGTCGCTAAAACAAGCCACAAGCGACAATACTGATGGCATGGACGTATGCCTTTGTAGAATAGACAAAAATACCATAAAACCAAATGAGATTAAAGTAACATTTTCGGGAGCAAAACGTCCTTTATATTATTTTAAAAAACAAAAAAATACTCTAACTCGTATAAAGGGTGATAGAAAAACAATAGGAGGCAAACCTACCAGAAATATGCTTGCCAAATTTACTAACACAGAAATTATTTTACAAAAAGAAGACTTAATATACCTAACAACAGACGGATATATAGACCAAAACAATAGTGAAAGAATAAGACTTGGCTCTCGAAAATTTGAGAATATTATTTCAAACAATGCGAACAAACCGTTGAACGAACAAAAACAAATACTTGAAACAGAACTCAATAACTGGCAAATTTTAGAACAACAAAGAGACGATATAACAGTTGTTGGAATAAAATTGTAGGAATTAAAAATTAAAAATTAAGAATTAAGAATTGGTTTACACCTTAAAATTTAATTCTTAAAAAAAAGAACTATATTAATTCTATTTTACGAAGTTAAAAATATCTAATTATAAGACTTTTAAGCACCAAAGGTGCGAAATCAAAAACCTTGTCTGTAAGGGCAAGGTAAGTCGTTTATAGTAAGCGCCAAAGGTGCGAAATCAAAAGCCTTGTCTGTAAGGGCAAGGTAAGTCGTTTATAGTAAGCACCAAAGGTGCGAAATCAAAAGCCTTGTCTGTAAGGGCAAGGTAAGTCGTTTTTAGTAAGCACCAAAGGTGC
>JAOZTW010000539.1 GCA_029938985.1 Bacteroidales bacterium
GTTATGAGGTCTCACAAGCTAGTGAAGGACTGAACGTTAAACGTTTTGACAAATTATGTATTGTACCTTCTCATTACCACTGTAAAGTGGTGTTACAGGTAACATTCTTGTATGTTAAAACAAAGCAAAACAGGTGCAAAGAGCTGTTTTGCTCATGTTTAACGAACCGCCAAGTACGAGAACCGTACGCTTGGTGGTGTGAGAGGTGTACTGGCTACTATAAAGTAGTCAGCCGCCTACTCGATTATGGTTCTTTTTCATTTTTTTCCTTCCACAATTTTAATTTCTTTTTTTGTTAAGCCGTAAAGTTTATAAATGAGTTTATCTAATTTATTTTCTTCCTTTTGACTTTCTTTTATTTTTCTTTTACTATTAATTATTTGAGACACTATTTTTATTACTTCTGTTTGTTCTTTTGTTGATGCTTTTGGAATAGGAAATTCTCTGTATTTCAAAACTCCAATATCTACTCCTATTCCACGTCTTTTTCCATTGTTATAAAACCAATGTCTCGCAAAATTTGAATTTAATAATCCAAGTAAAAATTTCAAATCGTAATTTTTATTTTTTTGACGTATTGTAGAAAATGAAAATCCAAAATACAAACCCGTTTTGTCATAGGCAAATTCAGGTTCTTTAAACATTGATTTACATATTAATTTTTCGGGTTCAAAAGGATTTTCTTTAGACGACCTGTCTCTATGAAGACCATAAGGACGATTTGACGAAGTTATATTCTCGGTATATTTGTCAAGATGTTTTTTTAGATTAGGATACTCATTATTTGCTATTTTTTCACGTGTTATTTTGTCAGAAAAAATAAGATATTGATTGTTCCAATTTATTTCATATTTTTTTATATCGGAAGTATTTACATATTTTTTTATAATATTTAATTCTTTCGTGTTTAATTTTAAATTCTTTAATTCTTTTTCGGATATTACAAAAACACCTGTTGTTTTTTTTATTTTATCTGGTGCTTCAACAACGCCTTGCGAAACACTGAATAGATTACCAAGTTTTTCATAAGATATTTTCAATTCTATGTTTTGTTCTAAATTTATGTTTATTTCTTGTTCTTTTACTACCGTATTAAATGGCAGATTTTCAAATGGTAAGTCTTCTATTTTTTGAAAATCAGTATTTTTTGTTATATTTCTGTATTTTATGTTTTTATTAGGATTTAATTTTGAATAGCTGTGTATCATGTGTTTGCCAACAACTTCTTCAAAAATTGGATAATTATTAAAATTTATTATTTCTAACAAGTTTTTTTCTTCGTAAATACGTTTTATCAGTTTTTTAGACCCCATACTTTTTACCCAATACGAATTAGTAATAAAGCTAATAATTCCTGTTTCGTTACTAATTTCAAATGCTTTATGTAAAAAGAAATACCATAAATCCATTTTTCCTTCTATATATTTATCCCACAAACCAGACTGACGTAATGGCATAAAAATTGATTTTGCAGCCATTTCTTTTATATAGGGCGGGTTTGCAATTATTAAATCAAAACCTTTAAAATTTCCGTTTTCTTCTAAAACTTCTGGAAATTCAAAACGCCATTCAAAAGCATTACTGTATAATGTTTTTAATTTTTTATCGTAAATACTTTGAAGTTTGGCAACTTCATTTGTTAATTTTTTAGTTTTTATTTTCCAGTTTTCTTTTTCGGCTTGCGTAAATAACATTGGCATTTCTGCAAGTTTATATTTTGTTTTTTGCAGAAGTATATAATCTTTATCTGTTGGGTTTACATTTTGTGCAAATTCTTGTTTTATTTTTAATATTTCTTTTTCCGTTTTTTGTTTTACTATTTTATTATTTGTTGATTTATAGAGAATTACCTGCTCTTTATATTTTTCTGTTGCAAGTCGCATTTTCTGTGCTTGACCATTTGTATGACCGTTTCCGTTGAGTGAAAATCGTCCTATAAGCGAATTACCTTGTTTTATATTTATATCAATATTGGGAAGTGTTTCTAATTCGTTAAAATTACTTTCATTTGTGTAATATGAATTTTTCAATAATTCAATCCAAAGTCTTAGCCTGCAAATATTAGCAGAATTGTAATTTATATCTACACCGAAAAGACAATTTTCAATAATTGTTTGTTTTTCGTGAAATAATGCTTCTTGTAATTCTTGTTTATAATCAATTGAATTACCTTTTTCATTCAAAGTATATTCAAAAATTCCTTCGGTAAATTTATTAGTTATTATTAATTCATCTTTTTCAATTTCTGCTTTATAATCAATTATAGGATTGCTGTTGCGATACTGTAAAACACCAAGTTCCGATTTTATTGCAATTATTTCGTTTAATGCAGATACGAGAAAATGTCCAGACCCAACAGCTGGATCACATATTTTTATACTATTTATTATTTCGTTTGCTTGTTTTTTGTCTTCTATTTTTCCTTTAAGTTCGCTAAATTTTTCCAAAGTTTTAAACTTTGGAAAAATTCTGAATTTTTGAACAACTGCACGGCGTATATTTTCACGGCTCATATACATTGTTATGTAGCCAGGCGTATAAAATGAGCCTTCTTTATAACCATTTATTTTCTCAAAAATAAGTCCAAGAACTGATGCGTTTATTAAATTTTTTTGTTCTTTTTGAATTTCGTCGGTATTTAAACTTGTAAAATCATAAGCGTCAAGAAAATTAAAAATATATTGTAAAATTGGCAAAGACCCGACAGGTTTATTTAAAACTGTTTTTGAAAAAATTGGTAATTTTAAACGAGATTTTAAGCTGTTTATTCTAATTGTTTGTTTTTCTAATTTAGAAATTTCAAATAATGAGCTATTTAAATATGGTATTTTTTTAAGTTTTTCTTTTATGTTTTTTGGTCTATCTTTTGTTTTTTGTGCAAGGACTTCAAAAAATAATTCATTTAATTCGTCATAGTCAGCAATTGTAGAATAATTTAGAAATTTATAATCTGTATTTTTATTGTGGTATGTTATCAATTGAGATTCCAGAAGTTTTAGAAAGATTATACGATTAATCCACATAATAGTCAATTCAAGTGCAATATTTTCAATTTGTTCAGATTTTGTCTTTCCATATTGCTCTGGTTTTTCTACAAATTCTAATCTATCTTCTACTTCAATAGCAGATATTGTATTTTCGATGAGTGAGCCAGCTTGTTTTTCTTTTTGTCGTTTTATTACTTTTTTCCCTTTTATTTTTTGCTCTTCAAGTCCGATTATATATATAAGTTCGTAATAAAATTTTTTATCTAATATATTACTATCGTTCGTAAAAGATTTTTTCAATAAAAACTCTGGCGAAAATATTTTATATAAAGGAACAAGTGTTTTTTTGTTTTTTTCAATATTAGCATTTACGTTTCTTATATCAAAATATGTAAATTGCAATTCGTTTTCTGCTTGTTTTATATATTTTGGTGCAATTTCGTTATAAAATAGGTTTGTAGTTCGGCTTGTTTTTTTCTTGTTATCCCAACTTTCAAATTCTTTTCGCAGTTCATTATTTTCATAAAATAATTTTTCAAATTCGGTCGCATCAAAAATAAACCACTCGTAAAAATTGGTTATAATAATGTGTTTTAAATCATTGTTTTCGTTGTTTATACGCTCTTGTAAATAATACAACAAACATTGATACATTGATTTAGCTTGTAAATTATCCTGCGAAATCATTTCTTTTTTACTGCTTGGTGCTTTTGTTTCAATAATAACCCCAACTTTGCTTTTGTCTGTTTTATCAAGATGAATTGCAAAGTCAAAGCGACCTTTTGTGTTTACAGTATTATCAAAATAAAATGTATTTTTAAGAAAATCACGCAATAAATATTTTATATGTTCTTCTGTTTCGTTTTCATCAATTTTAGATATAAATATTTCTAATTGAGTAATAAAATTTTCTAAATCAGAAAATGTTATTTTCTGATTTTTGTATATTTTATTTACTGTATTTATTAAATCTTTTTGTTTCATTTTTTCTCAATTAGTTATTTTTTGATTAAACTTAACGGAAATGTGCATTGTGTGTGCCCGAAATGTAATTCCGAGAACACGCCTGCAAAGGTAGAGTTAAATT
>JAOZTW010000540.1 GCA_029938985.1 Bacteroidales bacterium
TAAATACATTTTAATAAGTGTCTTTTTACATATTTAAAATAAGTAATTATTTTTTGTTTAATATTGGCAATATAGCCCAATTTTTTATTAACCAACACTGTTATGTAGGGACTACCAAAATATTATTAGTTTCATATATTTCCAGCAAATTTTATTTCTAACTTCCTCCAAATTCCATTAAATATTTTTTAGTAAAATCAATTAAATCTCCATCTAAAACGGCTTGTACGTTACCTGTTTGATGATTTGTACGTAAATCTTTTACCATTTTATATGGGTGCAAAACATAGCTTCTAATTTGAGAACCCCATTCAATTTTCTTTTTTGAATTTTCTATTTCGGCTTGTTTTTCCATTTTTTTTCTCAGCTCAAGTTCGTAAAGATGCGATTTTAAGATATTTATTGCATTTTCTTTATTTCTTAGTTGAGAACGAGTTTCTGTATTTTCCACCACAATTCCACTTGGAGCATGACGCACTCTTACTCCTGTTTCTACCTTGTTAACATTTTGTCCTCCAGCACCTCCTGAGCGGAAGGTCTCCCAGTTCAAATCACCTGGATTTATTTCTATTTCAATGCTGTCGTCAATAACTGGTGCTACAAATACAGATGCAAAAGTTGTTTGTCGTTTTCCTTGTGCGTTGAAAGGAGAAATTCGCACCAAACGATGCACACCATTTTCGCTTTTTAAAAAGCCGTAAGCATAATCGCCAGTAAATTCAAGAGTTACACTTTTTACACCAGCACCATCGCCTGCTTGATATGCCAGTTCTTTTACCTTATAATTATTTCTTTCGCCATATCTAATATACATTCTCATAAGCATTTCTGCCCAGTCAAGACTTTCAGTACCACCTGCTCCAGAATTTATTTTTACAATAGCCCCCAGTTCATCTTCGGGTTTTCTTAGCATGTTTTTAGCCTCCAAGTCTTCTACCGATTGTAAGGTAATATTATATTGTTCTTCTATTTCGGCTTCGGTGGCTTCTTTTTCAAGAAAAAATTCAAACAATATTTCTAAATCTTCAATATATTGTTTTGTAGCATTATAAGCTTCAATCCATTTTTTTATTGTACTAATATATTTTAATTGTTTTTCCGCCTTTTTGGGATTGTTCCAAAAATCAGAAGATTGAGTTTTTTTTTCCTCTACAATTAGATTTTCTAATTTTGCATCTATGTCAAAGATACCTCCTCAACGCATCAATACGTTTGTTCAACCCTTTTATTTGGTCTTTATTTATCATTATATTTATTATTTTAATTAATACTACTGTTTATTTATCAGTAAAACTTTGTTGGTGTTTCATATATCAGTAAAAGTTACATTATTAGCAAAGTAATTACTCTGTTAATAATACTTTGCAAAAATAAACTATAAAAACTATTTATCAAAAATAAACTATAAAAAATCATTTGTCATATATAGTAAATTGACAAATGGTAGCTTTTTTTGGCATTTTTCATAAATGCAAATTACTGCGTTATTTTGTCTTTTTTTGAAATTATGGAAGTCATTAAACAACTCGCTATTTACCGTTTTTTTAAATTACTGAAAAAGTTGCTAATCAAAATATTACTTATTGATTTACTTGCATTGAAAAAATAAATTAACTTATTTTTTCTTTTAATATATATTTATTATACTTTTGTAATTATTTGTATTCTAAACAGTATATTTTTGATTGCACAGGTCGAAAAACTTTGAACGTAAAACATATTCATTAAAATCAAGAATAGAGGAAGTACTAAGTTCTGAAGGAGATTTTATAAGGTAAACACGGCAAACTATGGAGTGTTTAAAGAAAGGAGAGCGATTTGTTGTCTGATGATAAAAACACATAGATATAGAAAAATGGTTTACAGTCAAATATTGTGATAAAATAAGAAAATTTGTTTTAAGTAAAGTCATTACAATATTTGACTGTAAACCATCTGTTTTTAATAGGTATTACCTTTTGGAACGCTGATAAAAACGGATTTTTAAAATCTGTTTATCGGTTTACAGTCAAATATTATGATAAAAGATTGTATTTTATTTAAAATAAGGAAATTAGGTTTAAGTAAAGACATCACAATATTTGACTGTAAACCGTTATTTATTTTAAATTGATAACGTTTGATTATTCGCTTTTTTTAACAAAATATAAATTATTAATTTAAAGAAAAACAGCGATTTCATTAAGGTTTCTTTTTTATGAACAAACCCTGAATAAATAATATAAATTTAAAAGTAAAAAACAATGAATTTAATAAGTAAAAAAGTTATTAATAAAAAATTAGTATTAGACAAACAAGATATGATGAATATTTGCAGAGGAGCAGGTTTCTTTGCAAGTGGTGGTGGCGGAGGCGTAGAACAAACTCGCGATATTATTGAAAATATTTGGGAAATAAAAGATAAAAAAGATGTTGTTTTGTATTCGCCAGATATTGTTGAAAATGACGCATCGCTTGTCTCAGTAGCAATAATAGGTTCACCAGATGCTTTAACGAGTGTCCCCTAATTTGTTAAAATATGCAAGTATAAATTCATTAAAGTACTTAGCCCAAAAAACTGGGAAAGAATTTGGATATATAGTGTCTGTTGAAACAGGGGCTATAAATATTACTATACCAATGTTAGTTGCTGCTATTACAGGAAAGCCTTATGTAGATTGTACAGGAACACCTCGTTCTGTGCCACAATTGCAAGACACTACTTATGCAGTAGGAGGTGTTGATGAGTCACCAGTGACATTTGCAAACGATGAGGAAGGCAAAAAAAGTGTTGTTCAGTGTTTAGAAGCAAAAGGACCTGTATCTGTTGATAGTCTTGCACGTAATGTAATAGAAGATGAAAATTTTAAACAATTTGCAGGATTTTCAAATTTTATTATGACAGGGAAACAGATGAAAGATACAGGTTCGCTTGGTTGTGTTACTATGTCAAAAGAACTTGGCGAAGCACTTGATGAGGCAAAAAACTCTGCTAAAAATCCGTTTGAAGTTATCCGAGACTATCTCAAAAGCAGAGGTAGAAAATCTTTTTTGCTTGGAGAAGGAACAGTTAAATCTATTGAAAACGTAGTTGAAGGTGGTTTTGATAAAATAAATGTCACAATTAAAACAGATGATGATTTATTTACAGTAGTTGCTCTCAACGAAAATTTGATAGTGTGGTCTAAGAATAAATCAAATCCAGTAGCTATGGCACCAGATTTAATATCTTATGTTGGCGAAAATTACCAAACCTACTCAAATGCAGATTTTAAATTAGACCAAAAAATTAAGTTAATCGTTTCACAGTCAACAGAAATAATGAGACAACCAGATATAATTGAAGCTTTTATGGAAGAAATAAACAAAATGGGGTATTATGGACCTAATGTTTTAATACCTGCTGATGACCTAAATGCTTAACGAGTTTTAGAGATAATAGATAGTGTTTCCAAAAAAATGAAACTCTATCTATTTTATCTTTTGTTTAAAACAAGTATTATTTCTTGACTGCATATTTTATATATATGCTTGTAAATCAGATAAATAAAAATTAGGTTCTTTGATTTTTCAAGAACCTAATTTAACAGAGTATAAATAATTATATTAAAATGACGACAAGAAATACAATAAAGTAATTGTCTCAATTTGTTTAGTATTTATTCCTAAATAACAACTAAGGTTTCACAAATAAAGTGAAGCATTATTCGCTTTATATAAAAAAAACATAAATTTGGAATAAACATTGTTGTTTAATTTTTTTTATAATTTTACAATAGAAGCACTAATAACATTGATTAGACTGATTTGTTTTTTCAATAAAATCAGCAATAAACAAAAATTATATTATTTTTTATTTATAATAAATTATGAAAATACTAGGTTACAAGAACATAACAGAACTTTATCAAAGTAAACATTTTATGCTACATAAAGCGGAAAACAAAAAAACAGCACAAAAATGTATTATTAAAATATTGAAAGCAGAATATCCCGATTCGAGAGATATTGCTGGTTTGAAAAACGAATATCAAATTGCAAATACATAAATAGACATTCAATAACTGTAACCATTTTTTAAATATAAAGAAAAA
>JAOZTW010000541.1 GCA_029938985.1 Bacteroidales bacterium
TATTCTGTATATTACTGAAATAAACACAAATACGTTGATTTTTTATGTCAATTTTTTATGCAAAATATGTGGTAGAGACAAGGCATGCCTTGTCTTTACGGCAAATTGTACAGCAAATTGTCTGTTTTTAATATTAATGAAAAGTTTTCCCGGCTTTTCAGTAAAAAAGTAGTTGAAACTTTTTTTATTTTTAAACCTTAGTAGAAAAATTAATCAACAACTATTTTTTAAACCATGTAAATAATTTTTCTACTAAGGTTGAAACCCGAAAAATAAGGTTTAAAATAAAGAAAAGTGTCAGCCGCTAAATGAAAAATGCCCTTATTTTTTCTTTTTCTCTAAACAAACACTAACTGTACCAATTTTACCTCCTAACGAAGGATTTAATTTTGAGACTTTAACTTTTGCATAAACAATAATTGGGAAATCTTTAAAAACATTGTTTAAAATTCTTAAAGAAACATTTTCTATTAAGTTACAAACAACATTCATCTCCTTTTTTACTATTTGATAAATTTTTTGATAATCAACAGCATCTTCTAAATTATCAGAAATTCCAGAGGTCTTACAATCCGTTTCAATAACTAAATCTACAGTAAATTTTGTGCCAAGCATTTTCTCTTCTTCATAATGTCCTATATAAGCATGAAATTCCATGTCTTTTATTTCAATTTTTCCATTATTCATAATTTATCAATTAGTTGTTTATTAATTATATATAAACTTTATTAAAAAAAAAAAAAATCAAGTTTCATTATTTTTTGAAAAATCAAAGATAAAATTATACTTTTGAAGTTCCAAAAAATAATGAAATTGATATAAAATTACTAAAACACACAAAATGAAAATAAAAAAATTAATGTTATCAGCACTTGTAGTAATAATTTTAGCAAGTTGCTCAACGTCACAAAATGTAAATAAAAACGAAATGGAAACCCAAGTATTAATTAAAACAACTGAAGGAGATATCACAATCAAACTTTATAATGAAACAGAAGCTCACAAAACAAATTTTGTGAAATTGGTAGAAGAGAACTATTATGATGGATTGTTGTTTCATAGAGTAATTGAAGGATTTATGGCACAAGCTGGCGACCCAGCTTCAAAAGATGCAGGTCTAAATGCTCATCTTGGTAGTGGTGGACCAGGATATACAGTTGCGGCAGAAATTTGTCCTAAATACTATCATAAAAAAGGCTCATTATCAGCAGCAAGAACTGGCGACCAAATGAACCCTACAAGACGTTCATCGGGTTCTCAATTTTATCTCGTTACTGGTAAAGTTATGACCGATGCAGAACTTAATCAATTAGAAACTCAAATGCACACTAAATTTACGGAGGAACAACGTGCTGATTATACTACAATTGGAGGAACTCCATTTCTTGATGGACAGTATTCTGTGTTTGGTGAAGTTGTTGAAGGAATGGATGTTGTAGATAAAATTGAAAAAGTAGAGAAAGGTAAAAACGATAGACCAAAAAATGACGTAAAAATAATCTCAATGAAAATAAAAAAATGATTGAAAATATAAAACAACATATTAACGAAGTTAAAGTTTATACATCTGATAATATTTCAGATATAGAACAGTTTAGAATAAAATTTTTGTCAAAAAAAGGAGGGATTGTTACAAATCTTTTCAAAGAATTTAGAAATATTCCAGCTAAGGATAAAAAAGAATATGGACAAGTATTAAATAAGTTGAAACTGTCGGTAGAAGAAAAAGTAAGTAATTTAAAATCGGCATTAAAAACTGCTGATACTGGAAAAAAAGATTTTGATCTTAGTTTACCTGGTGATTCTATTGAGGTAGGTTCAAGACACCCTATTTCTATTGTACGAAACGAAATAATAGAAATTTTTAATCGTCTTGGTTTTTCAATAGCTGAGGGTCCTGAAATTGAAGATGATTGGCATAATTTTTCTGCCTTAAATTTCCCAAAAGAACATCCTGCAAGAGACATGCAAGATACTTTTTTTGTAGAAACCAATCCAGATATTCTGCTTCGCACACATACCTCAAACGGACAGGTGCGAGTTATGGAAAACAAACAACCTCCAATTAGGATAATTGTTCCAGGTAGAGTGTTTAGAAATGAGGCTATTTCGGCACGTGCTCACTGTATATTTCATCAGGTAGAAGGTCTATTTATTGAAGAAAATGTTTCGTTTGCAGACCTAAAACAAACTTTACTATATTTTGCAAAAGAATTTTTTGGCGAAGAGACAAAAATTAGACTTCGTCCTTCATATTTTCCTTTTACTGAGCCTTCGGCAGAAATGGACATTTCTTGTACCCTTTGTAATGGTAAAGGTTGCAATGTTTGTAAATATACTGGTTGGTTAGAAATTCTTGGTTGTGGAATGGTTGACCCTAATGTGTTGGAAAGCTCAAACATTGATAGCGAAAAATATACTGGTTTTGCTTTTGGAATGGGTATTGAACGAATAGCTATGCTAAAATTTGGCATCAAAGACCTTAGAATGTATTTTGAAAACGATGTGAGATTTTTAAAACAAATACAATAAGGAATTGTTGAATAATAAGTTTCTGATTTGTATAAAATAATGAAGACAAATCCGAAAGTTATTTTTTAACAATCCCTAAGGCAAATTAAAAATAATGAAGAACTATGTCAGAAAAATTAATAATTAAAAACTTTGGTCCTTTAAAAAACATTGAAATTTCATTAAAACAAATAAATGTTTTTATAGGAGAAACTGCAAGTGGCAAAAGTATATTATCAAAACTTTCTGCAATTTTTACGAGCAATAAATTATTGCAAAATATTGATAAAACATACTAAAACATTATGATATTGATATTTGTTTAAAAAACATTTCATATATTCGTTTTGAAAGTTCTGATTTTTATATTCAATACAAAAATCAGATACTTACAACTAATTATCCACTTATAATAGAAGATAAATCATTTATTTTTAGTTCCTATTTTGATAATATTGTAGATTATTTGCAAAAATTACAACAAGATTTACACAAAATACTTTTACGCGATTTTGACTCCAGCTATTTTTTTGATAATAGGATTTGGGAAGTGATAGCAAAAATTTAAAAACACATATTAAAAAAAATACATTTTTAAAAGAAATAGAAATAATTGAAAAAAAAATATTATTCATTTGTCAGAGTATCAAAAAGAATTAGAATTAGCACAAGTATCAAGTGGCATGCAAGCAGTAATACCAATGTTGCTTGTGTTAGAAAATAAAAGAACAAAATTAAGAATTATAAAAAATTGTTATGTAATAGAAGAACCAGAATTGAATTTATTCCCTGGAATGCAAAAGAAATTAACCAGCAATTCTCATTTTAGAAATTTCACACTAAAAATCAGAGTTTTATAATTTCCATTTTCGTAGTAATTTTATTAAAATTTAAATAAAAAATTCGCTAATTTTATTAATTTTTATCAAATTACATCTAAAATACAGTTATTTAGGTTTTTAGATTGATAAAAATTTGATTTTTTAAAATGAGAATTGCTGGAAATTAACCGAATTAATAATTGAAAAGTTTTTTAACAACAAAATTATTTTTGATGATTTTAGTATTATTAGTCAAAGTAAATTAAATGAATTAACAGACCAATACATAAATAAAAAAGACAGATTAATTAAACAAATTATGGGAAATTTACGAGAATGTCTTGAAGGTTCAAAACCTTTTATGGAATTAAATAAAAGTGGACAAGCACCAGTATTAAATTATAATATTCCACCAAAAGCTTCATTTACAGCTTTTGGAACAAATATTTTACATTTAGACGAAGAAGTATTTAACGACAGAGCCAAACAAGAACCAACAAAAAAATTACAACAAATAAAAGAAATAGAAATAAAAGATTTGGTAAAAGCAATTGAAACTGATATAGAAAATGGAAATAAAAATTCTGAATTTATTTTTGACTTAGCAAAAACAAACACAAATACATTTCTGAAAAGTTAAGAAGAAGACGATAAAGGGAAAACAATAAATACTTTTAGTCTTCTTGCCTGGCGAAAAAACAACGATTTCAGTAAAATCTTTCCACGAAAAATCAGAAAC
>JAOZTW010000542.1 GCA_029938985.1 Bacteroidales bacterium
AAAACAAAAATAAGTTCATTTAAAATTGTCAATTATTTATTTTAATATGCCTAAATTGTATTTTTTTGCAAAATTTTGTAACCGTTTTTAGCCGTACTCTGCATGGTCTTTAGCTTTTTGCTCAAACTCAGTTAATTAATAAACAACAGTTTTGTAACGTGAGTTTTTGAACCATCATCGTTTGTGCAGAACACAAGATAAACACCCGTTTGAACTCTGCGTCCCGACATGTTGTTTCCATTCCAGCTTGCTTGTCCTCCCAGTGCAGTTGTTTGATATACAATGTTTCCTGCAATATCAGTAATTTTTACATCTGCATTTTCAACAAGTCCTTTTATTGTTATTATTCCAGTGTATGTTTCTTTAACTGGATTAGGAAAAACATAAACATCGTTAAAATCGCTGTCTCCCTCGGTAGCGTCCGACCTATAACTAATTAATCCGCTACTGGTGGCAAAAAACACCTCGCCACTAAGCTCGTCCACTGCAATCGACAAAATATGATTTGATGGTAAAGGACTGTTTTTTTCTGTAAAATGTAATAATTCTTCTGTTCCATCTTCGCTCATTAAATACACTCCCGAATTTGCTGTACCAAACCATTTTCTGTTAGCACCATCAATTGCTATTGCATTTACTACCTCTTCTTTAAGCAGATAAGCTGTAATTAAAGTGTCGTTGAGTTCGGCGGTAATTTTTATTCTATTAACATAAAAACCAGTTTCGGAAAATTCAGTAGGATTATACACCACAGCAACTCCCTCGTTGCTTGCTATCCAAATATTTCCGTCTAAATCCTCGGCAATTGCTTTTATTTCTTGTCCTAAGTCTTCTCCTGTTTCATCGCTGGGGTAAAATTTCTTATACAAATCATCAGTAGTATTATCTATTGTGTTGTTGTAATCTAAAACAAAAAGCCCCGTTTTACCTAAAACAATCCATATATGATTGTTCTCTGTTCCAATTAGTTCAATTGTTTTTTTCTTATGCAAAACACCATTAAATTCAAAAGTCATCCATGTTTTATCTGCTTTTAATACATTTACCGAATGCTCTACTGTATTGTTAAGTACCCATAAATTACTTTCATTGTCGCAATAAAGACTTGACACTCTTACATATCGTTCTTCTCCGTTGGCAGATTCAAGCGGAGAATTTGACATGTCGTAAGTGTTTACAATTTCTCCGTCTTGATACTCCATTACACCATCTCCCCACGAGCCAATAAAAACATTGTTGTTGTCCTCTGGATTAAAACTGATAGCATAATAATCAAATGCGTCTTCGTTTGTTTTGTTCGTCCAATAGTTATCGTTAAAAAAATATGTAGCACCATTGTTCCAGTTATTTTCACCTGTACCTGGCGAAAACCCTCCCATAGTAGCTACAGTTTTTCCTTCATAACTTTTTATTTTGTAGGTATCAAGATGATAAGGACCGTTCATAAAAATAGAATTATAACTGTAGTCTGCTTGTTCTTCTAAAACTCCTTGATACATATCTGAAATCCACAAAACTCCATTGCTATCAATAAAAACAGAGTTTGCATTTAAACTTAAAGTTTCGGAGTTTTCAATATTTCTTACATTAAGTAAATTTTCGTTATATAAATAAATTTTTGATTTTGTAACTACAATAAACTTATCTGTGCTTGCATACATTTTTGCAGTTTTACTTAAACTTTCTTTAAACAGTTGCCAAGTATCGTTTTCTAAATAATATATTATTTTTTTTTGCTGTTCTGTGCTTTCTTGATACATTGCATATATTTTGTCATTAAAGACACAAATATCTGTAATTTTTTTATCATAATTAGGTATATCTTCTATTCTTGTCCAATTATTAAAATCAATTAAATTTTGATTTTGGGTGTTGGCATAATAAATACCGTTTTCGGTGGCAACATAAAATTTATCATTGTAAATTATTATATCAAATATTGAAATCAATGAAGCTTCGTCTCCAATATAGTAAGTTTCAATTATTTCAAAGGTTTCTAAATTAAATTTTATTATACCAAAACCACAAGACAGAAATGCAAAATTATCAAGAAACACTACATTAAAAATATTCTTTGCCGCTGCAATATTTTTATTTTTAATATCCGATATATTGGTTATTTCTTTATCTACAATAATATCAATATTACCGTTTTCGTATCCAATAACAAGGAGTTCTTTTTCGTTGTAGTAGTTTATTGTAGAAATACCTATATCAGACAAACCTGTTGTTTTAGTAATTTTTTCTTTTGTTTTATCTGCTTTATTGTAGGTGAAAATACCATTTGAAGTTGCCAAAAAATACTCTTCTTCTGCTTCTTGAATCATTAACACGTTTCTAAATGAAAAATGATCTCGCCATTCTCCAACTGCAACTTGGGAGAATAAATTTAATGTTATTGTTGATACTAAGAATATTAAAATTATTTTTTTCATAATAAATATTTAAAAATGGATTAAAATTAAATTATATTTCCACAACAAAGGTAAAATTTTTTATATAAATAAAAAACACTTCTTATATTTTTAAACTTTACAAATCTTTTTTTTGCAATTTAGTTAAGTTATTATTACCTTTGTCATATTATTTATGGAATAATAATTCACAAAATTAAAGTTATGAAATTATATTTTACTATCTTAATTACATGCTTATTTATCAGCAGTAACTGTGTTTCGCAAGACACAATTACTGTTATGCAATATAATTTATTATACTACGGTTTGTACGACAACGATGTTAATTGCACTGAAAACAATAATAATATTTCGGATAAAACAGATTATCTAAAAACAATTATAGATTACTGTAATCCAGATATTTTTGGAGTTAACGAAATATCAAGCGAAGAAACTTATCAAGAATATTTGCTTAATAATGTTTTTTTACTCAACGGTTATGAAAACTACGATAGAGCAACCACAAGAGGGAGTTACCTAACAAGTCAAATTTATTACAATACCAATAAACTAACTTTACAAAAAGAAAGCTGGGTTAATTGCTGGCCTCGATTTGTTTACATATATAAGTTTTATTATAATTCTCCTGAATTACAAACTGGCGATACTGTTTTTTTTCACTGTTTTGTTGCTCACTTAAAAGCAGGAAGCGACAACGAAGATGTTGACACAAGAACTGAGTCTATTGAGAATGTTATGCAGCATGTAGAAGAAATTGGTGAAGGTAACTATTTGTTTATGGGCGATTTAAATCTTTATACTAACACAGAACCAGCATATCAATACCTGACAAACCCAACAAATACATCGCTTAGTTTTAACGACCCCGTAAATGCTGAGGGAGAGTGGCACAATAATTCGTTATATTCTGATTATCACACACAATCTACATTATATAATGGTAATGTTTGCGGAGCAACTGGTGGTTTGGACGATAGATTTGATTTTATTTTGCTCTCTAATAATATTATGAACGGTAGCAATAAGGTAGAATATATTAATAATTCTTATACAACTGTGGCACAAGACGGAAATCATTTTAACGATGGATTGACATACAATGGTAATTCAAGTGTTCCTTACGAAACACTTATGGCTTTGGCAAGCAATTCTGACCACCTGCCAATAACTTTGGATTTAAAAATAGAGCAAACACCTATTAATATTGATGCAACAAGTCCATACTTTGTTGATATTAAAATCAATAACCCTGTTATAGAAAATTTATCATTACAAATTTGCTTGAATAGTATAATTAAAGAACAGGATATTAAAATAGAAATATATTCTATTATCGGAAACTTAGTATATAAAAATATGTTAACTACAAATGATAATAAAACAAATTATTCTATTCCATTGTCGCACTTAAACAATGGTTTGTATATATTAAAAATACATTCCGAAAATTCTATTTACTATTCAAATAAATTTGTGAAGATTAATAATTGATAAATATTTGGTAGTGCCTATTTTTAGATTAAAGTTTTTGAGGTCTGTAGTTATTTTAATATACCTTAATATTTTTCTTATTTTAAATAAAAACAAAAATACCTTATTATGGAAACAACAGTAGTCCGTTTTGACTGGGCAATAAA
This sequence comes from Bacteroidales bacterium, assembly GCA_029938985.1. Taxonomy (GTDB): domain Bacteria; phylum Bacteroidota; class Bacteroidia; order Bacteroidales; family JAOZQN01; genus JAOZQN01. Next base: position 4,058 of record JAOZTW010000542.1, read on the forward strand.
ACATATCTTAC